>JBHEKU010000265.1:0-44130 GCA_041859205.1 Ignavibacteria bacterium
AGAAATCTCGAACCGGATTCTTGAAGAAGTAAAAGAAGAGACAAAGGTTTTAAAAGATTCTTATAATACTATCCCGGGACTTGCATTTATTATAGTAGGAGAAAATCCTGCATCTAAAGTTTATGTAAGCAGTAAGGCAAAGGCATGTGAGAAAGTCGGGTTTTACTCAGTCACAGAAGAGCTTCCAGAAGATGTTTCTGAAAACGAATTGCTTATGCTGATAGATAGATTCAACAACGATAAATTAATTCATGGAATACTTGTTCAGCTTCCTCTTCCGAAACATATCAATGAACAGAAAGTAATTGAGTCAATCGATTACAAAAAAGATGTAGACGGTTTTCATCCGCAGAATATCGGAAGGCTTGTAATTGGTACTGACTGCTTTATTCCATGTACTCCATACGGAATAACTGAGTTACTTAGAAGAACAGATACACAAACTAGCGGCAAGAATGTTGTTGTACTAGGAAGAAGTAATATAGTGGGTAAGCCGATTGCAAATTTAATGGTGCAGAAGGAATTTAATTCAACAGTAACTATCTGTCACAGCGCAACAAAAAATTTAAGTGAAATTACTGCTTCGGCTGATATTTTAATTGCAGCTATTGGCAAAGCTGATTTTGTAAAAAAGGATATGATTAAAGAAGGTTGCGTTGTTATTGATGTTGGCATTAATAGAGTAGAAGATGCTTCTAAAAAATCCGGTTCAAGAATTACAGGGGATGTAGATTACAATGATTGCTTTGATAAATGTGCAAAGATAACTCCCGTTCCCGGCGGAGTGGGACCAATGACGATTGCAATGCTTATGAAGAACACTCTAAAATCCGCAAACAACACATTAAAATGAATTCCAATTATTTTGAAATAACAATTCCGTTCAATAAAGAAAATTTTGAACAGATTGAAAACACTCTTTATTATTTCGGGATAGAAAATATTCTTGAAGAGAATGGTGTTGTAAAAATTTACATAGAAGATAATAATGAGGAACTGATTGAAAAAATTAAATCCGAGTTAAAAAATAATCATCAAACAGAAATTAAAGTGGAGAAATTCACCGATAAAAACTGGAATGCGGAATGGGAGAATTCCATTCAGCCGGTTTATATTAAAGATAAAATAGTAATTCATTCTTCTTGGAATAAAGAAACAGTTGAAAATCCTGAAGGAAAAATCTTAATTGAAATCGATCCGAAGATGTCCTTTGGCACAGGGCATAATGAAACCACTCAGATAGTTCTTGAAATGCTCTGTGATTATTTAGATGAAGTTGATAAAACTATGCTGGATTTTGGCGCAGGTACGGCAGTGCTTTCAATTACAGCAGCAAAGCTCGGAGTAGAAAATATTTTAGCAATTGAGATTGATGTTGATTCAATCGAAAATGCAAAAGAGTATATCAGGAATAACGGAGTTGAAAAACATATCAAGCTTGATAACTGCAATATATCGCATGTTGAAGAAAGTGGATTTGATGTAATAGCTGCCAATATTATCCGTTCCGTAATAACAGCAAACTTAAAGCATATTCATTCTAAATTAAAATCAGGCGGGAAGCTTTTCGTATCCGGTATTTTAATTGAAGAAGAAAAGCTATTAGTTAACGAATTACAAAAATTCGATATTGAAATTTTAGAAGTGCGAAAAAAAACAGAGTGGCTGGGAGTTTATGCAAGAAAAAAATAAAAGAGCTGCGACAATTGACCTTGGTACCAACACATGTCTTCTCTTAATATCAGAGTCATCCAGCAATAAAATTGTTACCATTGCCGATGTGCAGGAAATGCCGCGTCTTGGCAGAGGCGTTGATAAGGACAGAGTAATTTCAGAAACGATGTTTGAAAAAATCCGCGAGATATTTTTAAAATACAAAAGGCTTGCAGCAGAAAATGAATGTAAAAATATTTTTGCTTTTGGAACAAGCGCATTGCGTGATGCTGCAAACAAGGATGAGTTTATAAATTATATAAGTACCGAGACAGGAATCGAGATAGATATTATAGAGGGGAAAAAGGAAGCTAAGCTGGGATTTGAAGGAGCGTTGATAGATTTTCCAAGCAAGACAAATCAGGTTGTTCTCGATATCGGCGGCGGAAGCACAGAAGTTTCTCTTATGAATAACGGAAGGCTCACTTCGCTTAGCATGAATATCGGCGCAGTAAGATTGAAAGAAAAATTTTTTTCAGAATCCTACGATATTGAAAATCTTAATAAAGCTGAACAGTTTATTTTAAACAGCTTTGTAAGTCTGGCATATTTAAATTTTGAGCCTTATAGTTTAGTTGGAGTTGCAGGTACAGTAACAACACTAGCTGCTTTGAATCTTGAGCTAAAACAATTCGATCTTGATAAAATAAGTAATTCAGTGTTACGTCTCACTGATGTTGAAAGGCTTTTTTGTATATTGGTAGAAATGACAGATGCGGAAATCGAAAAAATGGGCGATTATATGAAGGGCAGAAGCGATATTATTACAGCAGGTACATTCATACTGCTTCATTTTATGAAGCATTTTAAATTCGAAAAAATAACAGTTTCAACAAAAGGTCTGCGTTACGGCGCAGCACTGGAAATCTTTAATAGTCTTTTATGATAAGCACAACGAACAACATTTTTGATCTATCGAACATTAAAGATTTTTCACACGAAGTCTTTGAGATACTTGCACAAAACAATAAAGTCAGGATTGAAAGAATCATTTCAACAGGACAAACTACACCTGAAGGCGAATGGTTCGATTCAGAGTTCGATGAATGGGTAATTCTCCTTGAAGGTAATGCTGAGATTTTATTTGAGGATGGTGAAGTCAAAAGATTTTCAAAAGGAGATTATTACGGTATTTCTGCAAACAGAAAACACAGAGTAACCTATACAAGCACTAATCCGCCCTGTATCTGGTTTGCCGTTTATTTCTGAAAAATCCGGCAAAAAAGTATTTTTTACTAGGTTGATAAATTAATTAATATCTACTTTCTTTGTGATATTATGTCCTCCCGAGTGGATTATTTAATTCAAAAACTAAATCTAAAGGCGCACCCTGAAGGCGGCTTTTTTAAAGAGACTTATAGATGTGAAGAGTCTGTTAAAAAAGAAAATCTCCATCCGCGATTTACAGGCGATAGAGCGCACTGCACTTCTATTTACTTCCTGCTTACATCAGAAAATTATTCAGCATTACATAAAATTCAGTCAGATGAAATGTGGCATCACTATGAAGGCGGCACACTCGAGATATATTCAATTAATGATGCTGGTAAATTAACGGTGCATCAGCTCGGCAAAAATTTTGAAAATAATGAACAGCCGCAAATTGTAATAAAAGCAGGTGAGTGGTTTGGTTCAAAAGTAAAAGATAAAGATTCGTATGCTCTTGTCGGATGCACAGTCTCTCCGGGATTTGATTTTGAAGATTTTGTAATGGGAGATAAAGAAGAATTATTAAAACTTTTTCCTCAGCACAAAGAAGTAATAGAAAACTTAGCTCATAAAACTTATAAAAATGGATGAATTTTTTAAAGCAGCAGTAGATGAAGCAAAGCAGGGATTATCCGAAGGCGGAATTCCTATAGGCTCAGTGTTGGTAAAAGACGGAGAAATTATCGGACGCGGTCATAATAAAAGAGTGCAGGAATCAAATCCGGTTTTTCATGCAGAGATTGATTGTCTTTTTAATGCGGGAAGAATCGGTTCATATAAAGGAACAACTTTGTACTCGACTCTTATGCCATGCCATTTATGCGCAGGGGCAGTTGTGCAATTTGGAATTAAAAAAGTTATTGTAGGTGAGTCTCTTACTTTTAACGGAGCAAGAGAATTTATGGAATCTCATGGTGTTGAAGTCGTTGATCTGGAAGATAAAGAATGTGTTGAGATGATGAATAAATTTATTTTAGAAAATCCACAGCTGTGGAGCGAAGATATCGGCGAACTGTAAATTATAAACTAATTATTTTATGGCAGTAGAAAAATTTAAGCAATTAGAAAAACCTGTTCACACTCAGAAGTTCAAAAACCGAAGAGGGCTGAACTGGATTACTCTCGGATTAACATATGCAGCAATGTATATGGCGCGATATAATTTTGGTTTTGCTAATAAAGAGCTTTCTGATACATTTGGATTTTCAAAGACAGAGATAGGTACTATTATTACTGTCAGCACACTTGTTTACGGACTATCAGCAATTTTTAACGGACCGATTGCAGATAGATGGGGCGGCAGACGCGCAATGATTACCGGCGCTGTAGGAGCCTGTGTTTTCAATTTTGCCTTTGGAATGGCTGCTTACATGGGATTTTTAGGAACAGGCACTGTGCTGCTGATGTACCTTGCAACAGCCTGGACTTTGAATCAATATTTTCAATCTTACAGTGCTCTTGCTCTAATAAAAGTAAATGCGGGATGGTTTCATGTAAGTGAGAGGGGAGTGTTTTCTGCCATATTCGGTTCGATAATTCAAAGCGGAAGAGCATTTGTTTATTTTTTGATGACTGTTCCTTTTGTAGTTTTTCTTCCATGGCAGTGGAAATTTTTCCTGCCTGCAATAATCGTAGGTGTATTCGCTATACTCACTTATTTTATTGTAAAAGATTCACCCAAAGAAGCAGGTCTTGGCGACTTTGATCCTCAGGATGCAACAAGCGGTGATACAGAAACAATTACTCTTAAATATGTAGCAAAAAAAGTTTTCACAAATCCTATTGCAATTACAATAGCTGCTGCGGAGTTTTGTACAGGGCTGGTGCGTAAAGGATTTGAAGAATGGTTTCCGCGCTATATGCAGGAAACACAAAATCTTACATTAGATAATCCTATATTTCAAAGAAATGCTTTCGCAATAGTACTTGCGGGAATTGCCGGTGCGTTTATAGCCGGATTCATGTCAGATAAAGTATTCGCTTCGCGAAGACCGCCTGTTGCTTTTATTGGTTATGTGATTCAGATTATAGCACTTGCAATTGTTTCACTTGCCCCGAGTTTAAATGCAATTATCATAGCTTTCGTTCTTAATTCTCTTGCTATATCTATGGTTCACTCGATGTTATCCGGTACTGCCTCTATGGATTTCGGAGGTAAACGTGCTGCTGCAACAGCTGCAGGAATGTTTGACGGTATGCAATATGTTGGCGGTTCGATTATGGGTGTCGGAGCAGGATGGTTAATTGATACTTATGGATGGGGAAGCTGGGGACCGAGCATGATAGGATTTTCTGTTATTGGTGCAATTCTGATGCTGAAACTTTGGAATGCAAGACCTAACAAACATGCAGGACATTAAGTTATAAATATATTTTGTAAAAGAACTTATTCAGTTGATTTTTTTGTGCAGAATATTATATTATTATAATAAATAATTTGCCACAATGATTTAAGTTTTTTATAAGTTTAAAAATTATCAGGCTCCGGCAATTTATTTTACCGGAGCTTTTTTATTTTAATTAAATTCTCCCCTATGTGGAAATCTGAAGAAGGTTCAACTGCGAGGCTCATCCAACTGTGCATCGGGTATTTTGTGTTTTATGTGATTACAGGAATTGCTGTTAAGTACTTCACTGAATTCCCTACTCGGGATCTTTCCCCTATGAATTCAATGGAGTATCTTGTATATAATACTCTCGGCGGAAATTTTATTGCTCTATTAGTTGTCTTTGCATTGAAGTGGTATAAATTTCCTGCAGATAGATTAGTGAAGCTCGGACCTATAAGCATGCCATATCAATTCCTTTATATAATTCCTTCAGGACTTTTCACAGCTGTGATTATTCCAACAACAACATTAATGTATATGCTTCCTATATCTGTAATGGTAGCGATGGTAATAATGCGGGGAAGTGTTATTGTTATAGGTAGAGTAGTCGATGCGATTCAGATAAAACAGGGTATTTTAAATAAGCGTGTTTACTGGGAAGAGAATATTGCAGTAATATTTGCCATACTTGCTGTTGCAGTAAACCTTGTTTCACTCAAGCCCGGCAGTTTTGATTTTGTAAATTCTCCTGCAGCAGTCGGTATTCTTACTGCATATCTTTGCGCCTATTCATTCAGAATTTATATAATGAACTACTATAAAAATACTGCAGGAAAAAATGTTAAACAGGATAATAAGAGTTTCTTTGCGATAGAACAGATCTCCGCTTCTATATTCATGATTATGATAACTGCATTTGTATTTTATGTTTTAGGTAATAATACACAGGTACCGGAAATAGCTGCTTTTAAATCTGCAATAGAAGATCCTAAGCCGTTGTGGTATTGGGCTACTGTATCGGGGCTTGCATTCGGAATAGTTGCATTCTTTTCAGTATTCATCTTTATGTTTAAAGGAAGAACAGCTACATTTGCAGGTTTGGTTAACCGACTTACTTCACTTGTAGCGGGCACAGCAGCGACACTTGTATTTGCATTTTCATTCGGCGGGAAATATCCGACAACTGAAGACTGGGGAACATTAGGGTTTATTCTTGTCGCAGTTTATTTTCTGACAAGGGCTGAAAAGAAAAGAACTAAAGAGCTTCATTTATAATTATAGGGCTGAATGAAATTTGACAAATCTTATTGGGAAGAAAAATTTATTAATAATGAAACAGGCTGGGATATCGGCTATGTTTCAACTCCGTTAAAAGATTATTTTGACCAGCTTACAAATAAAGATTTAAAAATTCTTATTCCCGGCAGCGGTAACGGATATGAAGCAGAGTATTTATTCACACTCGGATTTAAAAATGTTTTTATTGTCGAATGGTCAGATACTGCAATAAAAAATTTCTCATTACGCTTTCCCAAGTTCCCCGTAGAAAATATTTTTCAGCAAGATTTTTTTCTTCACAGTGAAAAATATGATTTAATAATAGAACAAACGTTCTTCTGTGCTCTCCATCCTTCGCAAAGAGAGAACTATGTAAAAAAAGCGTTTGGACTGCTTTTCCCGCACGGAAAATTAGCAGGATTACTTTTTGGCCGTGAGTTTAATTCACTCGGTCCTCCATTCGGCGGTTCAAAAAATGAGTATGTGAAACTATTTGAACCTTATTTCAATTTTAAATATTTTGATGAGTGCTATAATTCCATACCACCGCGTGCCGGCTCGGAATTATTTATCAATCTAATTAAAAAAGAAAATCTTTAATGAATACACTTACCACTGTAGTTTTACTTGTTATCTCAAATATATTCATGAACTTCGCATGGTACGGCCATTTGAAAAAAATGGAGTATCCCGTATGGCAGGCAATACTTGTAAGCTGGGGAATAGCTTTCTTCGAATACGTACTTATGGTCCCGGCTAACCGAATCGGTTTTCAAACTCTTACGATATTTCAATTAAAAATTCTTCAGGAAGTTATTACTATTAGTGTCTTTGTATTAATTGCAATTTTTTATTTTAAAGAGTCGATGAAATGGAATTATATGGTAGCGTTCGGATTTATTATCGGTGCAGTGTTTTTTGTGTTCTATGATTTTAAGCAGTAATTATAATTCATAAGTAGTGAGCTCTACTTTATATCCATCCGGATCTGTTGTGTAGATTGAATAACAAATACCATGGTCTGATATCTCGTACTCTAAGTTCTTTTCACTATATAATTTTTTTGCTCTTTCAAAATTTTCTTTATTTACTCTGAAAGCAAAATGTCTTACATCAAATTTTTCTTTTGCGGGACCTGAATCTTCTAATGATTCATCAGCAGGAAAAATTGCAAGACCGCTTCCGTTAGAAAGCATGAATGCAGGTACACCATCCCATTTATCTGCATATACTCTTTCAAGTCCGATAATTTCAGAATACCATTCAATAGTTTTCTGAACGTCCTTTACAGAGATTGCAATATGGTCTAAGCCTTCAGTTTTTATCATACTAGTAGTTAAATTTTTATTTTCAAATTTAATATCAAACATTATTTTATAAAAGCCAATAGTATCTATCAAAATTTATGATTAAGAACAATTATTTCATTCTTACCGGTGCAATGGGTGCCGGAAAAACATCTGCTATTTATAAAATAAAAGAGAAGGGAATTCACTGGATTGATGAGCCTGCAAGAATAATTTTGAAGGAGCAAAGAGCAATAGGAGGGGACGGTGTTCCTGAAAAAAATCCGGAACTATTTAACAAACTTATGTTGGAACGAATGATCTCTGAATATAAAAATAATTTAGAAAGGAATGAGGTTGTTGTTTTCGACAGGGGAATTCCGGATATAATCGCTTACGCAGATTTATTGCAAACAAAAGAAGAAATGGTTGAAAAAGCTGCTGAAGAATTTCGGTACAATAAATATGTTTTTATGTTTAACGGCTGCGAAGAGATATATACAAATGATGATGAAAGAAAAGTTGATTTTCAAACTGCGAATAATTTCGGAACCTCTTTACGGAAAATATACAAAGATTTAAATTACTCAATTATTGATGTACCCCTGCTTACTATAGAAGAGCGTGCCGGTTTTATTATCAGTACTATTAACTCATTTAAGGATTAAATAAATTGTTCTCCGAATTTATATCCGGAATTACATCACTGCCCAACGTAATACTCTTTATCACTTTTCCCGATTCATCTACAATTTCAATTTTCTTTTCTCCGTTTTTCCACACATCCATTTTCTTAACAATTTTAGCTGTGCTGCCATCAGAATAAATGATGGAAAGCTCTATAGGCATTGGAAGCGTTCCGAGATTTTGTATCACTATAATGCTCTTTCCGTTTTCTTTTTTTACCTCAGCTACTCCCTGCTCGGGATATCCTTTGTCGAAAAACCACGGCTGCCAGAACCATTCTAAATCTTCACCGGAAGCTTCGTTCACTGTAAAGAAAAAATCGTATGGTGTCGGATGCTTTCCGTTCCATCTTCTCATATACTCTTTCATTATTTCAGTATATTTTTCGCGGCCGAAATAATCTCTCAGCAGATTATAAATAACCGACGATTTAAAATAAGCGTTGTGAGAAAATGCATCACCTTTTAATAAATATGCAGTAGTCATCATTGATGCTTCCAACTCACTTCCTGCAAAGTTTTCATATCTTCTTGTATTGGCTCTTCTCTTTCTGGTTTTGTCGGATAATCTGTCCTGCAATTCTTCGGGGAGCATCTGAGCCATTCCTTCTTCCATCCATGTATATTTTTTTTCATTTATCCCCATGTAAAAAGGAAAATACTGGTGTGCAATCTCATGTGTCGTAACATCAACTGCATCATTACGGGTTTTCGCCGAGCGGTCATTAACAAACATTGGGAATTCCATTCCCCCTCTTAACTGACCGTTAAATACAGTGAGCGAAGGATAAGGAAAAGGCACGGCAGGAAACTCAGTTGAAAAAAACTTAACTGCATCCTGTGATATTTTGTTTATTTCATAAAAATCTTTTGATGCTTTATTGTAGACGGCTGAAATAAAAACCCTTCTTCCGGGTTCAACCTCTGCGCTTGTGGCATCCCAAAGCGCGTTACTACTTGTACCGAATACAAAGTCAGAAACATTTTCTGCTTTATATTTCCATGTATTGAAGCCGCTTTGCTTATTTAAATATTTTTTTTCTTTTAATGTATTTGAATCTATTAAGTGAATTATATTGTCGGAAGTTTTTGCTTCATTAAATTTATTTAAAACAGAACTGCTTAAAACTTCAGAAGGATTTTGTAAAACACCGGTTGCCCATACGTTATAATCATATGGTACTCTTATTTCAACTTCATAATTGTTAAAGTCATTGTAAAATTCAGTCGCTCCGTTATAGTGGAGTTCATCCCATCCGCTTATATCGTCATATACAGCAATTTGCGGATACCAGTATGCAACCATAAACGTTGTTGCATCCTTTGCGCCCATTCTGATGCTTGTTCCATTGGGAATAGTAAAGCTCCATTCAATATCTATGATAGCTGATGATGAAGGCAGAATTGCGGCATCTAAAAAGGCAATCATTGTAGTTTCATTTCTTGAAATATTCGCTTCGTGTATTTCTCTGCCGTTAACTTTCAAGGAGTAAAGTAAAATTCCATCCGTTAGTTCATTTAAAGTTATGGCTCTGTCTCTGCTTGTTGTCGGTCTGTAAAGGTCCTGATACATTCTGAAATAAATATTCTTTAATGTGTCAGGAGAATTATTTTTATAAATGATGGTTTCTTTTCCTTTAACATTTCGTGTTTCAGGTTCAATCTCCACCTTTATAGTATAGTCAGATGAATTCTGGAAATATTCAGCTCCCGGATTCCCGTCATATGAACGTGTTCCTTTATCGTAGGCTTTCTGAAAATTTTTCGGAAGATATAGATTTGTTTGTGATTTTAATTCTCCTGAAATGAGGAGTAACGCTAATAATACAAGAATTGAAAATTGTTTCATTCAGAAAAATTATAAATTTAATATTTAAAAATTTAAAAGCAGAGAGCTGTCGCCATAACTTAAAAATCTGAAGTCATTTTTCATAGCATAGTCATATATTTTTTCCCATTCACCTTTTGTAAATGCAGCTATCAGAAGCAGAAGTGTACTCTTCGGCTGATGGAAATTTGTAATCAGTCCGTCAACCACTTTGAATTTATATCCCGGGGTAATTATAATTTCAGTCTCACATTCAAGAGTTTCAATCTCATTAAATTTCAGATAATCTGCAAGGGCGCGCATTGCATCTTCCAATGAATATTTTCTCTCATCTTTGTTTTCATAAGCTTCCCACTGAGAAATTTTTAGTTTGTTTATCTGCACGCTTGAGTTTTCGATTAGTTTAAGCCCGAGCCAGTATAAAGATTCCATCGTTCGCGCGGAAGTAGTTCCCGCAGCAATTATTTTTTTATCTTCTTTATTTAAAATTTTTTCTATTAAATTTCTGTTTACAAAAAATTTTTCACCGTGCATATTATGTTCGCCAATCTTATCGCTTTTCACCGGCTGAAATGTTCCTGCCCCGACATGAAGAGTAACAAACTCTTCATCTACTCCTTTTGCTTTCAGCTCTTCCAATACTTCCGGAGTAAAATGAAGCCCTGCAGTAGGCGCAGCAACTGAGCCTTCTAAGTTTGCATAAACTGTCTGATATCGCTCGGCATCAGATTTCTGGTCTTCTCTTTTTATATATGGTGGAAGGGGAATGTGCCCCACTCTCATTAATACTTCGCTGAAAGTAAGCTCAATCGGATTCCATTCGAACTCTACTTCATACACTCCGTTTACTGGAGCGAATTTTTTTACTCTTAGCTCTACAACTTTTCCTTTTGTGAAAAAATTCTGGATGATAACTTCTTCTTTCCATTTTTTCGCATTGCCAATCATGCAAAGCCATCTGCATTTTTTTGTGGCAGCAAAAGCCATAACAAATTCACGTGAAGGCTGAATCGGTTCAAGACAGAATATTTCAACTTCCTGTCCGGCAGAGTTCTCGATTAAAATTCTTGCCTTAACTACTTTTGAATCGTTAAATACTAAAATAGAATTTTCGGGAATGTACTGAGAAATATTTTTGAAAATATCTGTTTCGATATTTTCGTTTCTATATATTAAAAGCTTTGATTCATCTCTTTGCGGTAAAGGGTAGCTTGCAATTCTTTCGGCAGGCAGGTCGTAATCGTAATCTTTTATTTCAATCTCTTTAGGGCTTATCAATTTTCTTTTGTTCTCCTTAATATTATTAATGTGGCTAATGAAACCAGTAATCCGAAAAATATTCTCATGTGAGTTGCTTCAACGCCGTATGCAAAAAATATTTCATCTGCCATTATAAATCCTGCAAACAGAATTAATCCGGCAGAATGCGCTGAATAAATATTTGTGTCTGATGTATTTCTGAATGATTTCCAGAATAGTATTGAGGTAATCAGCTCAAGTAATATAACTCCGCAAAACAAAAAAGCGTTCATTCCAACCGGTAAGGAAAGATTTGCAGTTGTCTGCAAAATCATCTCGAAGTTACCAGATGCGAATTTCCAGTCCTTAGGTAGTGCTCCCATTGCCTTTAATCCGTCGAGAATATTAGTGAGAGTTACTATGCTGAAATAACAGCTCCAGAACAATAGTACAATTTTCTGAACTGTATTGGCAGTTGCTTTCATACTAAAATTTTAACCAAAATATGATTTTTTAACTAAACTTAATACGTAAATGAGCAGGCAAAATTTACATAGTATAGCAACTATTTTCGAAGTTTTTATACTCGATTTACCCGTTTTTAAATTCAAATGGATTTTGGTGTAAACTGCTGTAAATACTGAATATAGGCGTTTGGCATAAGGATTGAATAAGAGTGCATCACTAACGAAATACTTAACCAAATAAAACCATGCAACCATTTACAATTTTAAAAAGATTTATTCAGATAGCCTTAATGACTTTATTAGGCTTAAACTTTGCAGCCGCTCAGCCAAGAGGTATCAGCGTTTGTAAAGTTCAAAGTACAGGAAATGGCTCAAACGTTCAGTTTACCAATCCTTATCCGCCTTTCAATACATTTAACGTTTTTGCAGGTGTATTCAATTCAACTATCGATAATAACGCTGCAAAGATGTACTGCATTGATATAAGAAACAATCTTGTATTTAATGAAGTTTATAATGATTCAGGATTTACTCCTTCGAAGATTACTTATGTATTAAATAATTATTTCCCATATAAAGCACATCCATACGCCGGAGCACTCGGAACAAAAGAAAAAGAAGCCGCAGCGGTCCAGTTAGCAGTATGGCATTACAGTGATGGAGTTGATGTAAATACTGTAAATGTGGCTGATATAAAAACAAGAGCTTTACAAATAATAGCCGATGCAGATTTAAATGCCGGCTCAGTGCTTCCTGTAAAAACTTTGCAAATTCTCCCTATAAGTATGTTACACAATCCTTCAGTGAAGGATACAATACAAATAAAAGCTTTAAACGAGCTTGGCGTTGGCGTAAGCGGAATTAATGTAACTCTTACCACAACATCAGGTACTTTGAGCGTTTTGAACACCACAACCGGCGCAGGCGGACTTTCCCCAAAGATCACGATACAAAAAGGCGCATCATTAACAGCAACAATCACGGCAAATGCAAGTGTTATAATTCCGATGGGAACAAGATACGTTCACTTAGGCAGCCCGACAACAAAACAAAAACTTGTTATCGCAACACCTGCATACGGAAATAAAACAGATAACTTCGTCTGCTCATGGGATTCAACTTCATCAGGCAGTAACGGCGGAGTAGAATCTTCATATGATTTAGCATCTGCATTATTTACAAGACATAACAGAATTGCAAACGGCGAAACATCTATGATGGTTTCTAACCAGACTGATATTATGCCTTTAACACATACTCTTGAAGAAATTATTCCTACATCAGGACCTTACAATACTTTAAGATATACAACGACACCTTTTGATATACTCGGAATTTCAAATGCTACATCAGCTTTTGCTTCAGATTATAAAATAAATAACGGCGCAACAAGAATAGGAGCAATTTTCTCTACAACAACAAATGCTCCGAATATTTATTCACACACAAAATCTGTCTGCGACAGACTTGCAAACAGTAATCTTGATAATCTTGAAAGAACATTAATCGATAACCATGAATTTTATTCAGCAAAACTTGTAAACCCTTCAAAGGGAACAACAGATTATTCAGTAATATTCAGCGTATATGAAACAGCATCAGGTTTCACAGTTGATAATAAATGGACAATTCCTGAATATGTAGTGCCTGCCGGTACAACAAATGTTTACAACTTCCAGGTTTGGGGTGCAGATTTCGGAGCAACTTCAATCCTTGTAAAAAAAGTTTTAGATAAATTTGCAACATTCGGAACAGTTAAATATCAGGCAGCAGAGTTAAAATATGCAGACGTTTACATGAAGTCAGCAAAATATACAAACGACGGAAAGATAAAAATTAAATTTATCAATACAACAGGTATAAATCAGACTGTACCGCTATCATATACATATAATCCGCAAACAGGAATGCCTGCACAGACTTTAAATCAAAGCATCACAGTTCCTAACGGAGAATCTGAATACAATACTAATATCGGAATAATCTCAGGCGCAACAGTAAACTTAACATGCGCTAACGGCTTCAAAGATGCAGTATTTATCGGAGGCGGTGTATACGGTTCATACGCCGGTCCTACAAGTACAATACAACAATTTTCAAATATAGTAACAAGCGGCAATCCTGTAGCACCTGCAAACTCATTAATATTCCCGGGCGGAGCAAGATTAAAAGGAACTCTCGGCGATAAAGTTTATATCGGCCGCTCATTAGAAGGTTCATACGAAGGAATAGATTTAACCAACTATGCAAAGATAAAATTTGAAGCTATGGGTACAGGCACAATGAGCGTTTACCTTGAAGTAAAATCAGGCAATACAACATTATATCCTTTTGTAAATGTGCCGCTTACTTCAACACTGACAACAAGAGAAATACCGTTAAGTTCATTCTTAATAAACGGACAGCCGGCTAATCTTAACAATGTATCGATGGTTTCATTTCAGCTATCGAAATCATTAAATACATCAATGAGTAACTTTGACTACACTGTTCAGAATGCTGTAGTAGTAGCTAATTCAGTAGGTGTAACTTCAAATACTACAGACGTGAAAGAATATGCTTTAGCGCAGAATTTCCCGAATCCGTTTAATCCTTCAACAAAGATTGCATTCTCTCTTCCTAAGCAGGGTAATGTAACATTGAAAGTATATAATATGCTCGGTAAAGAAATAGCAACATTAGTAAACGAAGTAAGAAGCATAGGCAACTACGAAATAAATTTTGACGGAGCTAACTTATCGAGCGGTGTTTATTTCTACAAGCTTGAAGCAGAAGGTTTCTCAGAAGTAAAAAGAATGATGTTAGTTAAATAAAATAAATTATCAACATAGGGGCGTTCGCTTAATGCGGCGCCCCCATTTTAAATGAAGTAAACTAAATACCCCTGAAATGAAAAGAATAATTAAATCCCTTAGTTCAATTGAAAAGCTCTCCCACAAATTAACGGAAAAACTTTTAGCTAATACAAAACTTGAAACGCAGATAAGATTAGCTAAGGTAATACTTCCCCATTATTATAGTAAAAATTTTGTAAGCGGAAGAAATTACTGAAGGAATATTATAAAACGAAACAAAAAGAATTATTAATTACTCGTTCTTAATTATAAATTGAAATAGAGTGGTTAATTAGTCAAACGAAAGCGGGTTGAGGATGCATGGTTCCTCTCTCGCTTTTTATTTTTATGCAACAATGGTGCTCCCCTGTTTTACATTCCAAAAAAATAAATCCAATCTCATCCTTCCTCCGTATTTAATTTCAGAAAATGAAAAACACAAATCAAATAAATAAAATATCATCATGAAGAAATCAATGCTGGCATTAGCGCTTATGCTTTTATTAAGCGCAGTTTCAAATTATTCATTCGCACAAAAGAATCCTATGGTTGGAGGAGAGGAAATGTACCCGACAAAGAATATTGTTGAGAATGCAGTGAAATCAAAAGATCACACGACTTTAGTAGCTGCTGTACAGGCAGCCGGACTTGTAGAAACGTTGCAAGGCGCCGGACCGTTCACAGTTTTTGCTCCGGTAAACTCTGCTTTCGATATGCTTCCTGCAGGAACAGTTGAAACTCTTTTGAAGCCGGAAAACAAAGATATGCTTGTTAAGATTTTAACTTATCACGTTATTGCAGGTAAGTATGATTCAAAAATGATAATGGATGCGATAACGGCTAACGGCGGTAAGGCAACAATGCCTACAGTTGCCGGCGGGAGCCTGTCATTCTCTATGGATAAAGATAATAAAATCTGGGTTTGGGATGAAAAAGGAAACTCAGCTATGGTTACAATTGCAGATGTCTATCAGTCAAACGGTGTTATAATGGTAATTGATAAAGTTTTAATGCCGATGTAAGTTTTTTATAGTATTTTTTCTCTGTGAGGGGGAATGGCACAAATAAGCAGTAAGAAATAAGGAGAAACAAAAAAAGCGGAATGAGTTTAACTCATTCCGCTTTTCTATTAACTGAAAATTTAAATTATTTCGGCGGTTCCTGTTCTTTTATTACAGGCGGTTGTTCCTGATTTTTTTTATTTTCTTCTTCTAAATTTTTATTTTCTTCTTCCTGCAGAATTTTAATAATTTCTTCCTGTGTTTTACCTTTGAACTGATCGTCTAACGTAGGCTCCTGCTCTTTAGGATTTGTTAAATCACCTTGATTCTCTTTGCTTTGTTCCGGATTTGTGTTATTAACATTGTTTGAATCTAATGGTAATTTTGCTCCTGTAGAATCAAGGAGTACTTTTTTACCGGTTGTATCAGTTTCAATCTTTACATCAAGTAACTCAAGCTTATCTTTTATTCTCTGCGCATATTCTGAGTTCGGATATTTATTCGCTACAGTTCTATAATAAAAAATTACACTATCTTTGTTTCTGTAAACGTTTTCATATATCCATCCAAGTGTATAATATGTTTTCGGAAGCAGCTCGCTTTCAGGATACCTGTCTTTAAGATTTGTAAGGATTGTTATTGCATCTCTGCTGGCTCCTGCTAAAAGTTTTTTCTCAGCATCTTTATAAATTTCCTTAACTGTTTCTTCTTCAAGCTCGATAGTTGTAATACCTAATATCTTTCTGGATTCATTTGCAAAAATTGTATTCGGATAATTCAGTATTAATTCGCGGTATAGTTCATTCGCTTTATCTGCTTCATTATTGTTTGCATAAATAGTTGCCAGAGTATACAGGGTTCTTGATTTCTTATCTTCATCTGAAAATTTATCCAGAATTACTTTCAAATAATAAACAGAGGAATCCACTCTTTTTAAATCGTACAAAAATAACTCGGCAAGCTCATAATAAGAGTTGAATTTTTCATCGTGCGCTCTTCTAATAGAGGAAGTATCTACGGGAGTTTCATTATTAATTATTTCATCCTGAGTGGTTAAGGTATCTTCCGATTTATTATTTATTGCCTCATCTTTCTTTTTTTTCCTTACATCATTTTCTTTTATACTGTCTTTAAAGTCTGTATAAGTAAAATCTGAACTTCGCACACCTGAACCTTTACCGTTTTCTCTTCCATTCGGCGGCGGATTTTGGTCATCGAATTTATTAGGGATGATTCCTTTTTCTTCATTTCTGATTACCCGCCTTTTTTCCAGCTCTTTATTTACCGTTGGTATAGTTACATTAAATGCCGTATCAATTTTTTCATGCAATGAAAAATATCTTGAGAATACATCTGTTTTTTTTCTGCTTAAAAACAGAAAGTCAGAAGAAGGATTTTCCTCAGTAGATTTTTTATAATTTACCAAAGCTTTCAGATAACTGTTCTCAATAGTTTCATAATGATTCGCAAGATAATAATATGCATCACTGGCAGCTACTGAAGCAGGATAATCAATTATGACATCAAAATATCCTTCAATGGCTTGTTTATATTTTTTCTGTTCATATAAGTTGTTTGCAAGCTCAAGCTCGGTCAGCTGTTTATACTCAGGTACTTCTCTGTATTTTCTCCTTAGGTTATCAAGCTCTTCATAAGCTTTTGAAAACTGTCTTTCCTTATCTAATGATTTACCGTAATTAAGCTTTGCATAAAATGCCAGATCAAAATCTGATGAATAATCTAAAACTTTGTAAAATTCTTTTGCAGCCTGAGTAGGAGCATATAAAGAATAAATTCTTGCAAGAATAAACTGCTTCAGTGCTTTATTTTCATTATCGCTTGTGTATTCAATCGATTTCCTGAAATAGTCTATTGCATCTTTATAGTTCTTTTTTCCGAAGGCATCAATGCCAAGCTCGGCAGCAGCTTCCGAACGCACCTCTTTATCTTTAGCGGTGGAAACCTGATTTTTTAAAATTGTCGAAGCTTCCTCAGTCTTGCGCAGCTTCATTTTTGTTACGCCAAGGTAATACATTGCTTCATCATATAAATCACTTGCAGAAAGATTTGTAAGAAACTCATTGAATTTTCTTTCAGCCTGTAAATAATCTCCAAGATAAAAATAAGATTTCCCTATAAGAAGTACTGCATCATCTAAAAATTTACTGTTCTTGTGAAGCTGAATTACTTTAGATGCGCGTTCAATTACTTTTGTTAATTTATCTTTTATTTCTCCGCTTACAGGAGGTGTGATGTTAAGTGAGTCTAATCTTCTGTTAAAAGATGCAACGGTAGAAGTTCTATATAAAGTAATAGCATCATCAAAATCGGAAGATGCCATAAAATATGTATTGAAATAAGTTGAGAAGTTTTCATTCCTGTTGCCCATGAACATGAATGAAACGTAATCCTGATAGTCTTCGTCAAGAGATACATCGTAATTCGGTTGAGGGTCTTCTTCTACATCTTTTTCAGAAGGTCTTTCGTAGGTGCGGACAGTTGTATAATTGCATCCGCCGATAAAAATTCCTGCGACGAAAAATAATATTATCGATAGCTTTAAATATCTCAAAATGTGTAATTATTTATAGAAAAGGTATAGAGTCTCCGATATGATATATTATAATATATTAAATGTAAGAATGTATGTAAAGGTTCCTTTTAAAATATTTGTAAAATGGGTTTTATTCAAGGCATTAGATCAGAGAGAATTTTAAACAAGTATCTTTTTAAATTTGAAGAATTAACTGCACAAAAAAAAATAAGAAGTTCTTTCATCTATTTTAAGTACAAAAAGCATGAAAAATAGAGAAAAATATTTGATTTTATTTAATTAAATAATTTTAGGAACTTTATTTGCTTTAATGTATATAATTTATATTATTACATAATTTTAACTATTCCTTATGAATAAAACTATCTGGCAGTTAATTCTTGTTTTTTTCGTCTCGTTATCCCTCTATAGCCCGGTAAATGCCCAATGGATAAAGCAGCAGGTCATAAATCCTTCAGATTCCGGAGTATACTTATATCCTACTTCAGTACAATTTTCAGATGCCAATACAGGTTATTTAGCCGGAGGCAGTTATTCGTTTTCAAGTTTTCCGGGAGCTGTTTACAAAACTACAAATAGTGGAGCTAATTGGTATAGAATATCTCCGGATAATGCTTTCTATATAAGGGAATTAGAACTGGTTAATACTCTTACTCTTTTCGCCTCGTGCGATTCAGGTCAGGTGATAAGAACACTAACAGGAGGGAATACCTGGACGGTTCTTAATACACCGGCTGTGCCTACTACACAAATGCGATGGAGAATTAGTTTTGTTAATGCATTAACCGGCTGGATATCAACCGATAATGCACTTGTTACAAACAAAACATATCAGACAACTAACGGAGGTACTACATGGACTTCTGTTAATGCTGCAAACGGCTTCTCAAAAATAAAATTTTTTTCAGGAGCTAACGGATATGGAATAAACCGCTCAGGATTTTTGTATCAACTAACTCAGGCAGCAGCTGGGTAAATACAATGTCCGATTCATTACTGACAGAATTTTATTTTCTGAATAATAATACAGGTTGGCTTTACAGTAAAAAATCTTCTTCAATATCTTCAATAAAGGGAAAAAGCTGGAAGACAACTAACGCCGGAATTAACTGGACTCTTTTATACTCTAATGATACTTCCGGAAAAGCGCCATCGAATGTAAAATTCTTTGATGAAACTACCGGCTATGCAAACTATTATGCAGTTAATCAATATCCTTCAGGAATTGTTAAAACCACCAATGGCGGTACGACTTGGTTCAATCCGTCAGACTACAGATTACTAACCGAAGACAGAACGATGTTCTCTTTCTTTACTGACCAATCAACCGGATACACAGGAACAGAATATGATTATTTATATAAAACAACAACGGGCATTGGTAACCTTGTAAATCCTTTCTTTGCAGATTATTATAAATATCAGAATTCGAACAACATTAATAATTACACAAATGCATACGCTCAGCTTACTTCTTCACGCGGAAACAACACTCCGGGATTTGAATATCCTAAAGGAAGTAATAACTATTGTTTGTTCAATTCCTCAATTGCTATCAGCGGAGTTGTAAATGGAGATACACTCTTAAGCGAATCATATAACTTTGCAGATTTTCATCCGGGTAAATATGACGGCTCAGGAAATGAAACCGGAAGCAGACTGGGCGAATATGGTTTGTATCAGATAAAAACAGGTGATGGTACCGGAGTACCCGACTGGGACCGATGGCCTGTATCACAGGGGGCGCCGGTTAACGGCAGCCAGCCATTACTTACAGGAAACCAGTCTACATTTTTAACTGTAACTGATGCAGTAAGGAGTACTTCAACTTTTAGTCCTGTACCCTTAAAAGCAGAGATGAAAATCTACTCATACTCATTTAATGACGATTTAAGAAAAGATGCTATTTATTATAAAATGGATATTACAAATAAAAATTCAGCTGCCTGGAGCAATGCATATATCTCATTAATTGTAGATCCCGATATCGGTACAGTTACCTCGGATGATAAAATGGGCAGTGACAGCGCATTAGGTATAGCGTATGGTTATAACGGAGTTCTTACAGATCCCGGTTACGGAAACACATCACCTGCAGTTGGTTATAAATTTATTTCTGCAACAAACGGATTTACACTTGCATCATGTGTTCCTTTTTATAATCCGGGAAGCGGCACTACTTCGTGCATTCAGGACCCAAGTTCAGTTCCTCAGTTCCGGAATTATCAGAAAGGTTTTAACAGATGCGGAGAAGCTTATACATATCAGGGGCAGCCAAGAAAATTTGTTTACAACGGAGACCCGCAGACAAACTCAGGATGGAATTCAACTCTCAATGCAGACGCAAGATTTTTTATGAACTTAGGTCCTTCATCATTAGCTCCGGGAGAAACTGCCTCTGTAATAGTAGCAGTAATTGTTGCAAGAGGTGCTGGAAGTCTTAACAGTGTTACAAAATTAAAACAATATGCTGCAGTTCTGCCTGTAGCAGTTCTGCCGGTAAGCTCTGTAATTCCGAAAGAGTTTAAACTGAATCAGAGTTTCCCGAATCCATTCAATCCTGTTACAAAAATTTCTTATTCTGTTCCTGTTGCTTCATTTGTAAACTTAAATGTTTACGATATCAGCGGAAGATTAGTGAAGAATTTATTTTCGGGAAGACATGCAGAAGGAAATTATGAAGTGGATTTCAACGGAGAATCATTATCATCGGGAGTATACATATGCAGAATGAATTCAGAAAATTATACAAACTCAATAAAAATGATTTTAGTGAAGTAAACTCTAAAAATATTTTTAATACCTGACAGGTTTTTAATCCTGTCAGGTTAATTTATAATATTCCCATTATTAACGTATATCCTCGTCTCAAGAACAATTCAAAAATTCCCTGCTCAAAAAACGGTTGTCTTCTTCATCCCATTATATTAATTTTATTTATGGAAAAAGAAAATCAATCAGTACAAATTATAGATTACACACCTGCACATCACAAAGCATTCCGGAAAATTAACATCGACTGGATAAGCGACAGATATGAAGTGGAAGAGGTGGATTTGCTCGTTCTTGATAATCCCGATGAGCATATCTTAAATCCCGGCGGACATATTTTTATGGCACAATACGGCGATGAACTTGTCGGTACCTGCTCGCTTACAAACGAAGGTGAGGGCATATACGAACTTACAAAAATGGGAGTAGATAAAAACTACCGCGGATTAAAAATCGGATACCTGCTGGGCGAAGCAACAGTAAACAAAGCAAAAGAGCTAGGAGCGACGAAAATAATTTTGCACTCAAACAGAGAGAACTCCGCAGAAGCAGTAGAGCTGTATAAAAAACTAGGATTCGTCGAAGTGCCGTTGGGCAATGTGCCGTGGAAAAGGAGTAATATAAAAATGGGGATAGAGTTTTAGTAAAAGAACCCCCTCCTTACTAATGAGGGGGTAGGGGGTGGTTATCAAGAAATCCAGTTGTACTCCGTCCTAAACTCTGTTTGGGACGGAACTATACCGTGAAACTCTGTTTCACAGCGAAACGGAGTTTCGCATCATATTGCATTCCCAAACAGTCCGCCTTGGCGGATTGGGAATGAGAAAACAACTCCAATAAAAAAATCCCTTCAAGATTTCTCCTGAAGGGATTTTGTATTTATTAAAGCGAATTAATTTTTATTGATATTATGCCTTTGGTGCTTCAGCCGGAGCTTCTGCCACTGCAGGTGCAGTCGGATCAATTATTACCGGAGGATGATTTGCTTCCGGAACGTCTTCACCGATTATATCTTCAATCTTGAAATCAATTTGTTCTGCTTCGTATGTTCTTGTCTTATCTGCAATGTCCTTCGCTGCGAATTTCTTCGGAATGTTGAACTTTGTTACATAAGCATCAATTTCATCCTGCTCTTTATCTTTCAAGTAATCGATTACAGAAAGAACGATTTTTTTATTGTTCTTATCTACATCGATAACTCTTGCTTTAAGAGAGTCGCCTGCTTTGAAAAGCTCTGCAAAGTTTCTGATATTATTAGCAGCTAACTGTGATGCAGGGATGAATGAATCTACTTCGTTCGGAAGCTCAACAATCAATCCTTTATCGATAGCTTTAATAATTTTTGCATCAGCATCTGTTCCTACTTTGTAAGTATCAGCTAAAGTTTCCCATGGATTTTCAAACAACTGTTTTCTTCCGAGAGAAATTCTTTGGTTAGCAACGTCAACACCTAAGATAACAACTTCTATTTCATCGCCCACTTTGTAGTGTTCGTTGATATCGAATATCTTCTTTGTCCATGATAAGTCAGAGATGTGAACCAATCCGTCAACACCTTCTTCTAGCTCAACAAATACGCCGAAGCCTGTGATGTTGCAGATCTTTCCTTTGTGCTTTGTGCCTACTGGGAATCTTTCAAGCAGTGACTGCCAAGGATTAGGTGTTAATTGTTTAATACCCAATGAAAGTTTTCTGTTCTCTGAATCAATTGTTAATATTTGCGCTTCAACAACCTGTCCCATGTTTACACACTGGGTTGGGTTTGTTACATGCTGTGTCCAGCTCATTTCACTGATGTGAATCAAGCCTTCGATACCTTTTTCAATTTCAATAAAGGCGCCGTAGTCAGTTAATGATACAACTTTACCTGATACTTTATCGCCGATCTTGTATTTATCTTTTACAGAGTCCCATGGATGAGCCATTAACTGTTTCAGGCCAAGGTAAACTCTTTGTTTTTCTTTATCAAACTCAAGAACATATACTTCGATATCCTGGTCAAGCTTAACAACATCTGTAGGATGTGTGATTCTTCCCCATGATAAGTCTGTGATATGAATCAAACCGTCAAGACCGCCTAAGTCAACGAATACACCGAAATCTGTAATAGCTTTTACAGTTGCTTTCAGCTTCATTCCTTTTTCGATTGTCTTCAACAGTTCTTCTCTTTGTCCGGCCATACCTTCTTCGATAATGACCTTATGAGAGATGATAATATTTTCGTTAAGATTGTTAACTTTGATAACTTTGAATTCCATTACTTTACCAATGTATTCATCGTAATCTCTGATAGGCTTTGTATCGATTTGTGAACCCGGCAAGAATGCTGAAAGTCCGCTTAAATCTACTACGAAACCACCTTTAATTCTTCTTACGCATCTACCCTTAACAATTGTACCGTTCTTCCATGAGTCAACAATTCTATCCCACATCTTAATGGAATCAGCTTTCTTTTTGGAAAGCACTAATTGACCTTCTTTATCTTCAATTTTCTCTAAGAAAACTTCGATATCGTTACCGACAACTATTTCGCTTGAATCAGAGAATTCGTTTACTGAAACTCTTCCGTCTGATTTTGAACCGATATCGATAAGAACGTCGTCGCCGCTTACAGATACAATTTTACCTGTAACAACTTCGTTTTCTTTTATTACACTGAAGGTTCTTTCGTAAAGCTTGAGCATATCTTCATACTCATCTTCATTGTAAAGATTACCTTTAATTCTTTTAACTTTCACAATTTTCGGTTTTGCTTCAAGTACGTCATCAGCTGCGCCGTTTTTTTTGTCCTGTGTTAGTGTTTCACTCATTTAAATTGTTTCCTTTTGTTTTTCCTTCTTGAGCTTTCGCAGAAATATTCTGCAAGATTTGTTTTATCTTTTAAAGTCCCTAAAGGCTTTAGTTAGTTAATCCCCGCTCTCACGGGCTTGTTTTTTAGTTGTGAGCAAAAAGCACTACCAAGAGTACAAATTGAAGAACCTTTACTCAAATCTAAAACTCTATTTTACTGTCATTCCCGCGAAGGGGGGAATCCAAGCATACAACGCGCTTGTAAAAAATTTTGTATCTAAAAAAATCTTAAATCTTATTTCTAAAATCTTAACTTATCTCGGCACTATCTTCCTGTGTATAAACTCAACCTGCTCTTCGATTATCATATTCGTTGTATCAACTTCAACTGCATCATCTGCTTTTCTCAGAGGAGATTCCTCTCTCTTCGTATCTATATCATCTCGCTTGCGAAGCTCCATTACAATTTTATTCGTAGCAATCTCAAGTCCTAAGTCTCTGAAGTCCTGCTGTCTTCTTGCTGCCCTTGTCTTTAAATCACAAATCAAAAAATATTTGTACTGAGCATATGGGAAAACAACTGTGCCGATATCTCTGCCATCCATCACAACGCTGTTAGTCATCGCATACTCTCTTTGTTTGGCAACGAGCATTTCGCGGACTTCTTTTATCGCGCTTATCGTGCTTACATTCGATGTAACCTGTACGCCTCTTACCGGTGCGGAAATATCTTCTCCGTTAAGCAAAACTTTTTCGTTTTCTAAAACTATATCTAATCCCTTCGTATGCTCAATTATCGCAGCAATATCTGTAACAGGAATTTTATTCTGTAGCACGCTGTACGTAACTGCTCTGTACATTGCGCCGCTATCTATGTATAGGTAGTTCAGTCTTTTTGCAAGAAGCTTTGCAGTCGTGCTTTTCCCCGTTCCTGAAGGACCGTCGATTGCAACAACTGTGTTCCCGTTGTAATGATTTACCGGAGGCTCGGGAGCTTTAACTTCTTCAACTTGCTCTGCCTCTGCTTCCGCAGTTGATTCATTAAAAGATTCACGAATCTCGCTTTGAATTTCCTTTTTGGGAGTTTCTTTTACTGTCTCAGGTTTGTTAGTCTTTTCTGTGCTTTGCGGTACGTCTTTAGCTTCGTCGGTTTTATTTTCGTTGTTCAGAGATTCTCTAATTTCTTTTTGAATTTCCTCTTTTGGAACTTCTTCTTTAGCTTCTTCTTGTGTGTTATCAGGGGTTGTAACTTTTTCTGTTACAGTCTCGCTTTGTGGATTTGCAGGCTGGTTTTCGATAGCGCTTTCGTCGCTTTTAACCTCGTTTGCATTCACAGTATTTCCGGTACTTTCATTAGTATTTTCGCTCACAAATAAAAATCGTCTTCTTTATTGGAAACCTTAAATTTAACAATTATTTATGATTTTTTCAAGGGAGAGGATGGGGGAATAATCTTTGATTTTAAAGCCAAAATCAACGAGTCTGAATTCTTTATTGCGTTGGGAATTGATAATATCTTTTTCTTTAGATTTAAATTTTTATTTAAATTTAATAAATCTACAACAAATTTGATTATATTTTCATCATAATTGAAATTTAAAAGATCAGGAATGGTTTCAAAATTTACCAAAAGATATTTTGCAAAAAAGAATTCAAGAAAAGAAAAATGTGCAAACTTTAGTGTTACATCTTGTGGTGTTCTTTCACTTGACGGAATTAATACACTGTGTAAATATATGTTCAAGTTCTCTTTAAAATTATTATTTCTAAAAATAATCACAGCTTTTTTTTCTGGAATTAAATTTTCTAAAGTTACATAATTATCTTGAATTTTCATTGTAAGTCCGGAAATTTCTATTAGAACATTTTCCATTATCATATTTAATTCAAATATATCTTCATTTGATTTCATACCCCTATCAATAATGATACTTATGTGGGATCCTAATAAATCTCTTTCAAGTTTTTTTATTAATACTTCGTCATAAAGTTCAACCAAATTCCGCTGTTTTATACCATTTTTTAAAACATCTTGAATTATCATTTCAAGAAATAAAGGTCGTTTCGGTATATCTCCGTAATACTTTGTATAGTTGCTTTGCACAATTAAATTTTCTAGTTCTACTATTCTACTTTTTTCTATTGTTGAAAATTTGTTGTTTGCTTTTGTATCATTCAAAAAAGTACTTATTTCCTCTTGCCCCCATTCAATCAAAATTAATTTGTTTTGTTCCCGTTTTTTATGCAAAGCCCTTTGCAAATTTCCTTGTTTCCCGTCCCAAAATTCTTTTCGCATACTTATTATGGGCATTGTTGTCACATCAATTAATGACTGAAAAAAGTGTATCATACCGGTAAAATCTTTAAGAAAAAAATGCTCATCCATTCCATCCAATAATAATACGAACTTTGAATCTTTTGCAAATAAATGTTGTAAAAGTCTTCGTTTGATTTTTTTTATTAAACTAAAGCCTTCATTAAAGTTTGGATCTATTATTGATAAAATATTTTCACATAAACTACCTGTATTAGAAAAACCCTCAGAATTAAATGCTGAAAAAGGAACATATACTGGAATAAGTTTTTTTTCTCTAAGCTTAATAAAAAGCTGAAACATTAAACTCGTTTTACCAAAACCAAATTCACTTATTACAAAGAAATATTTTTGTTCTGAAATTGGAGCTTTTGAAGCATTTTTTATTGTTCTATGTTGGTAAATTTTTTTTAGAATAGATTCCAAAGGATTATATCTTGTTTTTTCACTGCTATCGTCAAAAGGAACATTTTCATAATAAAATTTTTGTTCCATTGAATCTATAAAGTTTCTATATAATAATTCACTTTTTGAGTTGATATCTTTTTCAATTTGTATCTTTAGATTATCAATAACATATTCTATGAATTTTTGTAATTCTAATAGATATACATTTTTGACCTTTCCCATTCTTACTAATTCATCTAATTTCTCTTGTAACCTAATCTTTAAGTTTCGATCTTTGATGTGACGATTAATAATAAAATAATAGTTTTCAACTTTATACAAATTTTTTTTAAAAGATAAAATTGATTTTTCACATTGTTGACATTGACTTTCTCCAAATTCACCGATTTCAAATCCTTTGCATTGAAAAGCATCTTTAATGGTTTCAGTTTGTTCCCAGGTAAAAATATCAATACCTGCTCGGTCTACTAAACCTTTTGCTTTTACGCTTTCTAAGTTAACTAAAAACGAGGATAAAATTTTGAAACATATTTCCTCAAATTGTCTGTCATATTTATTAACCAGTTCTCTGTAGAATTCATTTATTATTGCGTAGGCCATATTTTAAAATTATTTTGTGAAAATACAAAATATAATTTATAAAAATTAATCTATTTGTAAGAGCTTCCCAATTCCTACTAATAGGGAACATCTGATTTACTTCTTGATCTATTCCTGTTAAATTGATACCGCCCCCTCAGTCCCCCTCCTTTAAAAAGGAGGGGGAAGCTCAGTGCAAAAAAAAATCCCTCGTTCCGATGCTCAAGCTTCAAAACGCAGACACAACCTAAAACGACCATTAAAAATTTGCGTTTAAAAAATTAGAAGAAAAAGTGTAAGCGAGAAAAGCTGTTTGAGCGAAGCGAGTTCTTTTCGAGCAGCTTTTTCGCAGGAATTTTTAGCAAATTTTTGTTGGTCTTGATTTTTTTGGTTCTTTTTGTATCAAGACAAAAAGAACAATCAAACAAAGTTTGATGACTGGATTCCCGCTTTCGCGGGAATGACACAACTGGTTAGCATTAGATTATGATATCAAACTGGCAGGATTAATTCGCCGCGGCGATCTGTCAGATTAAATTCATGTCAAGTACTTTCAATATATTTCTCCCTATTAGTACTAATAAAAGCATTTGCTTTTTTTCTGAATTAATTCTTATTAAATTTCTTCCGGGCGAATTGTTTTTGTGTGGAACGAACACCCACCGCCTCACGGAGTTTATCCCGCACTTCATGCGGGGTTCGGCACCTCCCTCTCCCGCTAAAGCTGGACTTACGAAGGGAGGAGTTAGTGATTTCTATTTGAAAGAATGGGGAATAGATGACAAAACTCTCCCCTTTTTAGCGAAGCGAAATCCAGCTTCAGCGGGAGAGGGGAGTACCCGACCGCAGGTCGGGTGGGGTGTTTGATGGAGAATGAAAAACCAGAATGTGACAATAATGCGACTTACTTTTCTTTTGTGAAATTTTGTGCTTTTTGTGTTTTTGTGGTAAGATATGATTCCTTATTTTGCCGTCCCGACAAGTCGGGATGTAAACAAAATCCGTCAAAAACCCGTCAAGTTTCCGAAATTAAAAAATGAAATATTGAAAAAACAATATCAGCAAATTGCGAATGATGGATTTCCGTTCCCACGCTGGAGCGTAGGAACGAGAGGGAAGTTACCTACAACAAAATGTTACAATAATGTTACTATCTGCGACATCATAAAAATCTGTGTTAAACAAAAAGCCCTCAGCATTGCTGCCGAAGGCTTCCGTTCATAAATGACCTGACTATTGTTTGAAAAGAATCAGGCCAATTTTTAAATAGTCAAAAAGTTAAAAAATAAAATGTGACAATAATGCTACTTTAGAATATTACTTTTCATAAATTCCGCTAAAGACGGGACTGAGCTTCGCTCAGAATGTGACAATAATGCGACTTTAGAAATTACGTTCCGACGCTGGAGCATCGGAACGAGGAGGTAGAAAATGTGACAATAATGTTACTATATTCATAACTCATAACTCATAACTCATAACTCATAACTCATAACTCATAACTTATAACTTATTTCACCAGCATCATTTTCTTTACATCGCTGAAGCCGTTAGCTTCCAGCTTGTAATAATAAACTCCGCTTGGCAATGCTGATGCGTTAAACTCAATGCTGTGCACCCCCGCAGTCAATTGACCGTTAATAAGCGTGGAGATTTCTCTTCCCATGATATCATAGACTCTCAGCTTTGCAAATGAGTTCTGCTGTATGGTGAAAGATATCTTAGTAGTCGGGTTAAACGGGTTCGGGTAGTTCTGCAATAGTGAAAAGTTATCAGCTGTTTCTGAGTTATTGCCGTTGCCTGTAAGAGTTCCGGAGGTTCCGCCTGTAACATTATATCCCTGACCGGAGGCATTGCTCCATCCGATAATACAGGAATCGTTGTTAACATTCCTGAATGCAGCAACGGGTGCGCCCCATGTTCCTGTACCGAAAGTGCCAATAGGATTTGCGTAATATATGGGCTGTAATGCTCCGAGCTTAAACGGCCTTCCCATTACATTGGCTCTCATTCCGGAATGGTCCTGATTTTTATCGGCATAGGCAAATAAGAAGTTATCGAATGAACGATAGCGCGCCTTTAAATCAATTGAAAGAGTTGTATCGTTGTTATTGGCTACATATCCCATCTGATTGAAATTGCCGTTGTTCGCATTAAGGTTCGTTGAATAATAGTAGAAGCAGTCCCAGTCGCCGTTGACAAATAATCTGCGAGAGGCAATCATAACGTTGCGGCAGTTGAATCCGGGTGATGCGATTTTCGGAGTCTCTATAAATCTTGAATCTCCTATGGCATAGGTTGGTCCTATTGAAGTTCCGTAGTCAGATGAGTTTGTCATGTAAACATTCTGTCCTGAGAATGTGCCCGTTCCTCTTATTACCGTGGAGGTTACAACTATATCAGAGTCACCGGGAGTGTTTACATAACATACATCGCTTTGCATAAAAGCAGAGTCGGGGACTGACGTAGAGTTCCACCAGTATGCTCCGTTCGGAACACTGCTTTTTTGTATTAAGTCAGGATTCGGTTCAAAGGGTGTTTCGCATACGAGGAATTTCGACTTCATTATTTTAGCGCCGGTAAGAATGGAATCTAAAGCGTACGTTATATAAACATAGCTGCCTTGCGTATACCTTGCATTATCACTGGTAATCCTTGGGTAGCGCAGTTTTTTATCAGCAGCTTGGGGTACTAAAAATCTAACGTTAAGGTCATTACCATCGGCACGGCTCCTGAATACAAAAACAGATGATATACCGGTTCCGTTTTCTACACCTGCAACACCCCATATAAAGGTGGAATCACCGCGGGAAACTATCTCAATATCTATTTCATTATTTCTATAATTGAGATTTGGCAAAGCTGAGATAGAGAATGAAAATGCGTTAGTCCAGCTTATTCCGTTGTTTGTGGATTTGTAAAAATACAATTCGTCAGATGCACCTTCAATGAATCTGGTATATACCGTGTAAATATGACCGGTGACTCTGTCAGTTGCCATAGCGCCTGATGATATAAGATGCGTTGAGTTAAGATTTGTAAAATTTTGGTTATCTAAGTCAGAGCCAAATTGAACAGATACACTTGATTCAGGAATTGTGCTGACATTGGAAGCGCCTGTAAGCAAGTTGATTTTTTTTTGATAGAATTTAATCATTTCAAGATTGCCATCGTTCTTTGCTTTCTTTACTTCTTTGTTTAAGTTTTTTAGTTCATTTGAAATAGTTTGTGATACATAGTTTGTGTTGCCATCGGGAGCGATGTTTTGTGTCTCTGTGATTGTTCCAACAGGTTTACTTTGGGAGAAAGTTAATACTGCTGAGAAAAGTACTAAGAGAATTGCGAGTGTAATGTTTTTCATTTTTAGTTTAAGTTTTTATGAACTGCTGTAAACTAAAAATAAAAGGTTGGGGGAACAAATGAACTTTTAGCCTTGTGTGAAAAAGAAAAACTGAAAAATGCTTATTATGATTTGAAATTGAAGAAAAAAGTGAGAGTTGTGAGAAGGAATTAACATTTGAAAATAAAAAGAGGGGCTTGTAACCCCTCAATGTACTTACTTATAGTTTATCGCTCTTTGAAATTTACGAACCACATGATGGGTCTTCTCTTTTTTTATCCTGCTCTACATATTCTTTTAATAAAGTATTAAGCACATGTTCCCATCCGTTGTTGTAGTCATTGCGGTTTGCTTCGCCGTCCGGATATTTATCAAAGCCGGAGTGAATAACTTTTACTTTAGTTGTGTCTCCATCGGGTTCAAGCTCGTACGTAACTTTTGTAATACCGGCATCACCTTCGATGAACCAATCAAGCCCTAGCTTTCGTTCGGGAATGATTTCTGTTATCGTCATTGTATGAGGATAATCTTTTCCTTCGTAATGGCCTGTCATGTGAAATGTATGCCCGACTTCAAGCTTGTAATCATCAGAAGGATGAAACCATTTTGCAAGATCGTCCTTGTTTGATATTGCTTTCCATACTTTAGATACGGGAGCATTTACTGTTATTTCTTTTATTATTGGTTGTACCATTTTCCTGTTTAATTTGATTCAACATATTTTTTAAGACCGGGAATAACTTGCTCCCATCCGTTATTGTAATCGTCTCTTGTTGTGCCTTCTTTATTGATCGTAACTTTATCCCATCCGGAGTGAGTGAGTGTCAGCTTGGTTTTTCCGTCTTGTTCTTCAAGCTCGTATGTTACAAGTGTATCGCTTAGTTTGTCCTTAATTGCCCATGTATAAGAGAGCTTTTTTTCAGGTACAATTTCTTTTATCGTACAGATATGAGGGTACTTAATACCTTTGCTCTCACCCATCATATTGAACGTGGCTCCTGCTTTAAGTTCAAAGTCATCAGAAGGCATAAGCCATTTTGCGATTTGCTCTTTTTTAGTCAGTGCTTCCCATACCTTTGAGATGGAAGCATCTATAGATATTTCTTTTACTACGGATTCTGTATTTCCCATTGTTCTTTTATAAGGTTTCAGAATACTCTTTTAATTTATTTGTAAAGTGGTTCCATCCGTTTATAAAGTCATTGTGAGATAAAGATGGTGTATTGAATTTAACTTTATCCCATTGTGAATGTGTGAGAGTAAGCTTTGTTGCTGTACCTTGCTCTTCTAATTCCCATGCTACAATTGTTTCACCGTCAATGGCTGACATATTCCATGTATAGGATAATTTCTTTTCAGGAACAGCTTCAAGAATAGTACACGTGTGAGGAAAACTTTCACCGTCTTTAGTTCCTGTCATGTGAAATGTGGTTCCCGCTTCAGGGATAAAATTATCAGGAGCCATAAACCATTTTTCAATTTGTTTTTGCTCGGTTAAGGCTTTCCAGACTTTTGATGCCGGAGCATTTATAATTATTTCTTTACAGATTGTATCTCGTTCGGTTGATACTTCAGTTGCATTCATTTTTTAAATTTGATTAGTTAATTATTTTCTACAAAATTTTTTAAAGAGTTTAGCTTATCATCCCAGAATTTATTATAGAACTCAAGCCATTTATAGATTTCGTTTAAGGGTTCGGGATTTATTCTGTAAAATCTTTCACGTCCGTCTTTTCTTGCTTTCACGAGTTTACTTTTTTCTAAAATTCGTAAGTGTTTAGATACGGCAGGGCGGCTGAATTTAAAATTCTGTGCTATATTATTCACATGCATTTCTTTTTCAGTAAGCATCATAAGTATTTGCCTTCGGCTTCCGTCTGCCAGCGCTGAAAAAATGTTATCTATTCTGTTGCTCATGGGTATTTTTATTGGGATTAAAAAAACGTGTAACTTTTTGGTTACACAAAAATACGTAACTTTATGGTTACAAGTCAAGTAAAAAGTTTATATATAAAAAAAGGTTTCCGGTAAACTACCGAAAACCTTAGGAGTAACAGAAAAAAATATGGTTCTATTTTACAAGAATCATTTTCTTTGTATCTGTAAAGCCGTTTGACTCTATTTTATAATAATAAATGCCGGTGGACATTTTATAGTTATCTGCATTCAGTTCTGTTTTATAGTTTCCTGCAGTTCTGAAATTATTTACTATTGTTGCAATCTCTTTTCCTAATACATCGTACAGTTTTATTCTTACAATTCCGTCTTTTGCGATTGAGTAAGAGATTACTGTTTCAGGGTTAAATGGATTCGGGAAATTTTGTCCCAGTCCGTATGAAATTGCTTCAACATTAGGATTATTTCCTATTCCGGTCACAGAGCCAAGCGGGAAGTTAGTTCCTGCTGCAGTTGTATTATAATAAGCCTTTACCTGATTGGTATCAGTTAGACCAATACTAACAGTCTGCGAGCCTGCTGCTGAAGATGTTGTTCGTGCAACAAGCAATAAAGTTCTTGCAGTATCGAGGAATTTAAATTTAATTTCATCAAATGTAATCGGACCGGTACCAAAAGGAGAACTTTTTAATTTAATATCTCCTGCGCTTACTACTCCGTTCTTATCTTTATCGAAATATAAATCGAAGCTTGTAATGTTTGCTGCAGTTGCAGTAGTGGTCATACCGAATTTTAAAGTTCTTAATGAGCCTAACTGCGGATTCAAGTTTGTAGATATTTTTATTCCGACTAATTCTCTTGCCGTATCTGATGCTGCAAGAGTATTATTTATGAGCATATTGCTTGGTCCGTTTATACCGGCTACTACAAACTTAGGCGAGTTAGTTGCATCGTATGCATTTATTTTTCCTGCTCCGTATCGTTCGTCTTTACCCGGTGTACCCATATCAATAGCAGTCATTTGAATTACCTTGGCTACATCCTGCGGAAGCATTTCAGGATTTATGGAGAGCATCAAAGCAATTACCCCTGCTGTATGAGGAGTTGCCGAAGATGTTCCTCCGAATGCAGAACCGTATCCGGTGCCTGAACTTACATAGCATGCAGTTGTTCCTTCACCAGGTGAAGCAATATCCGGCTTTAGAAGTCCCATAGAATCGGGTACTTCTACCGGTGCAACTCTGCTGTACATATAATCTTTATGGTTTGGATCTATTACATTGGAGTACGTTCCCCATAAATTCCAGTTACCCCAAGTTGCAGGTCCCCATGGTGATGATGAATTAATAGTATTAGAGCTTACAGTAATATTTGCAGTCCCAAGAACTCCGCCAATACCGCCTCTTCTTAACTGGTCAGGGTGAAGCCAAGGCGGCGGGCAGTTTCCTGCTGTTGAAATATTCAAAGGGAAGCCGTTACCGTTGCCGTCATTGCTGGTTGAGTTTACCTGCGCAGTTCCGGTAGCAAGGGACATATCGGTTATAATTCTGAACTGGCTGTAATCAGGTCTTGAAGGCCACTTCCAGCTTAGTGAGCTTGTGATAACTTCAGCGCCAATTTGTATTGCATATTGAAATGCAAGCCATTGCTGTGTTTGTGTACTGCTGTTTCTCATTAATAAACACTTTGCCATAGGGGCAACGCCTGTTTGCGTTCCCATAGTACCGTCACCGATAACCTGACTAAGTGTTGCAGTTCCGTGTGCGGCAGTTGTGATGTTGTAATTTCCTGTTGTAAAATCCCATCCTACAAGGTCATCAACTTTTCCGTTTCCGTCATCATCAATTCCGTTTACATCGCCCGGATCAAAGACAGATGTTGTACCGGTTCCGAGGTTTATTGTAACTCCGTTATGATTGGCATCTTCACCTAAATTCTGATAGATACCCTTTACCACATCGGGATGTTTCCACCAGAATCCGTCATCTGAATTTGCGACTACAATGCCGCTGCCTTTATTTCCTTCTGCCCAGCATAAGTCAACCTTTAAGGAAGTTATTCCCGGATTGACTGCAAGCTGAGGAGCTTGCGCATTTAGAAAAGGGACCTGATAATTTATCACGTCTCTTAGTTGTTCAATTGGAGTAGGCTCGTCATAGCAGATCATAGACACTTCATTGAACTTAGTCATTTCAATGATTGCCTCGCGGTTTGAATTTAACACGAGCGAATTATTGAGCCAAAGAACTTCGTACTGCTGAACTGCATTTTCTGCTCTTTTCATATTAAGAAAAGATCTTACATTTTCCTGATGCCGCTGTGCATATTGCTGAAGTCTATCAATCACGATTCTCCTTCTCTCCTTCTTCGGAGTATCGTAGCTGATATCTGCGAAATCCTGCAGAGTCAGGTGGCTGTCAAACAAAACATAAACGGGAATGAACTCAGATTCCGTTGATTCATTCATCTTTTGCTGCAGCGAGGGTGTAATTTTGGGATTAGCCCATAATGGGCAAAAGCACCCCGCAAGTAAAATTAATACGATTAATTTACTCATCTTGTTTATTGATTAAATGATTTGATATAACTAAACATACGGGTATTTATTTTTTATAGCAAGATAGTTGGGAAGAAAGTTCAACGGGTAAATATAATGGTTATGCTTTTTTTCTTTTCTCGATAATCCTCGCTATAAAATAAATTAAAGGAATTATGTACATCAAAGTTAAGCTTGTACGCGGGCTTATAACAGCAACTACACTGCAAATGGCAAAAGCTACCGGAACAGAAAAAGTAAGCCAGGTAGTCTTACGTATATATTCTTTAGATAAATTTTTATCAACCAATCTGTAATTGCTGCTGGCATACCACCAATGAATTGCAAGGGTAAGACCAATCAATAGTAAATTTAATGAGTACAAAAGCTGGGGCATTTCCATTCCGGTATATTTCATTAGTAAAGCAGTTGTAAACGGAATTAAACCGACTTCAGCAAGAAAGAAAATATTTATCCAGAGTAAATTTCTATCGGCTTGTTTAATGTATTTGAACTGAAGCTGATGGCGTGTCCAGTAAAATCCGAGCAGAAGAAAGCTGATGAGATAATTTTCAAACTGAGGAATCATATTATAAAGCTTATCCCTTAAAATTACTTTTCCTCCTTCGATAATTACACCATCCGGAACATCAATTTTAAATATAAGTAAAGTCATAGCGATGCCAAAAACACCATCACTTAATCCTTCAATTCTATTTGTAGCTAAACTTTCCTTATTATTGTTTTCCATATAAAACTTTTGTATTAAATAATAAAAATAAATAAGTTAAATTATTGTAACTTATAAATAGCGGGCAAAATAAGCCGGATATGGAGACCAAAAAACAAACAACATTATTGAGATGGTCTGTTCTAATAATAGTTATAATTCACATCTTATATGTTAGCTTTTACGATTTAATAGTCAAAGAAAATACAATTCCTTATATTACTCAAAAATACAAAAGTTTATTCGTACCTGCAGGATATACTTTTAGTATATGGGCTTTAATCTATTTTACTCTGATTATTTACAGCATTTATCAACTCCTTCCCTCACAAAGAAAAAAGTATATTTATAATGAGATAGCATTACCATTAATGATAGTTATGACGCTTGGAATATGGTGGGGAGTTTTATTTCATCTGGAAATGTTTGGTCTGAGCATGATGGCAATTTTCGGAATGATTATTTTTACTTACTCTATCTACCGTTCTGTTCGAAAGTCAATTTTGTATGATGAGTCAGAAAAGCTGATGCTTTTTCCATTTAGCATTCTTTTGGGATGGCTTGCTGCTGCAATCATAGCAAACTTTACAATCTGGCTTGTAGCAACAGGTACAATCGGTAGTTTTCTGAGTGAGATTGTTTTGACGAGACTAATTTTCGTAGCGTTGGTAATTTTTGCTATAACTTTTAGTTTTAAATACTGGGATTATCTCTATACACTTACAATATCATGGGCTCTGATAGGAATTTATATAGCAAGAAAAGATGGAGAGGGTGCTATTGCTACACCTGCATTTATTTGTTCTATTGTTTTAATTTTATGGAGCATGGGAATTTTTTTTATGAAAAGACAGCCCAGATTAGAAGATTTACCACGAAGATGAAACAGTATTTTAAAGGCGTTCAACTCAATTACTACATTTAATTCCCTCCAAAAATTCGTTAATTTTATCTAATGAAAAATATAATTACAATATCAAACGGAATTTTACACGTTCCTGATAGCCCCGTCATTCCATATATAGAAGGTGACGGAATTGGACCTGATGTTTGGAAGGCAACACAAAAAGTACTTGATTCAGCAATTGAAAAAGCATATTCCGGTAAAAAATCAATTAACTGGCTGGAAGTTTTTGCAGGTGAAAAATCCTTCAAACTTATGAATAGCTGGCTGCCCACTGAAACAATAGATGCATTCAAGTTATTCAAGATCGGGATGAAAGGACCGCTTACGACTCCTGTTGGCGGCGGCATACGTTCACTGAATGTTGCATTAAGACAAACACTTGACCTTTATGTATGTCTTCGCCCGGTAAAATATTATCAGGGTATTGAAACACCAATGAAGCATCCTGAATATGTAGATATGGTCATTTTCAGAGAGAATACTGAAGATATATATGCAGGTATAGAATTCAAATCGGGTACGGCAGAAAATGAAGCTATGCTGAAGTTATTGCGAACAGACTATCCCGACCAGTTTAAAAAAATAAGGTTTGGAACTCTTGATCAGGTAAATGAATTTTTATACCAATCAGGAAGAGAAACAACAGATAAGGTTGAAGTCGGAATCGGAATAAAAGTAATTTCAAAAGTTGGAACTGAAAGATTAATAATAGCAGCAATAAAACACGCAATAGATCACAATAGAAAATCCGTCACGATTGTTCATAAAGGGAATATAATGAAATTCACTGACGGTTCATTCAGAGACTGGGGTTATGATATTGCAGAGACGATGTTCGCTGATAAAATTTATTCCTACAGGAATTATGAAAAGCTGATGAATGAAAAAGGAAAAGATGCTGCCGAGAAAGATAAGGCAAAAGCGATGGAAGAAGGAAAGATATTATTGTGGGATTCTATTATGGATAATACTCTTCAGCAGGTATTAACAAATCCAAAAGACTTTGACGTAATAGCAACATTGAATTTAAACGGTGATTATTTATCGGATGCAATTGCAGCTCAGGTAGGCGGCATAGGAATATCTCCCGGCTCAAATATAAATTATATATCCGGTCACGCTATATTTGAGGCAACTCACGGTACTGCGCCGACTTTTGCAAATAAAGATATGGCGAACCCTTCATCTTTAATTCTTTCCGGAGTTATGATGCTTGACTATCTTGGTTGGGGAGAAGCTGCTGATCTTGTAGAAGATGGGCTAAAGAAAACAATTCTTAGTAAAAAAGTTACGTTTGATTTAGCGCGCGATATGGAAGGCTCAATTGAAGTAAAGTGTTCTGAATTTGCACAGGAAATAGTAAATAATTTTTGATTAATAATTTTAACAAATGAGAAATTGCCCTAACTGCAATTCAGGTGAATATAAAATTTATCTCACAGAGGGCGATTTCAAAATTGTTAAATGCAGCAATTGTTCATTGGTGTATTTATTGAATATTCCCGATGAGTCTGAAATTTATGAAGATTATTATAAGATAGAATTTTCTAAAGATGATTACGCAAAGGATTCTAAATTCCCTCACCTCTCTGAAATTTATACAATTAACGACCAGCGTCTATATTATTTAAAGAAGCTGAAGATAAAAGGCACGCTGCTTGATATCGGATGCGGCACCGGTTTATTTTTGCACACAGCTAAAAACTACGGCTACGAAGTATCAGGAATAGATGTTTCGCAAACTGCGTTAAAATTTGCCCGGGATAGTTTTAAGCTAAATGTTTCCGATGAAAAAGTAGAAGATTTAATTTCTCAGAATAAAAAATATGACTTTGTTACTCTTTGGCATGTGCTTGAGCATTTTACAAATCCTAAAGAAGAGTTGAAAAAAATAAAACAGCTTTTAAATCCCGGAGGAGTATTGTTGATAGAAGTCCCGAATCTGAACAGTCTGAAGTTCAAGCTTGCAAAATCAAAATGGAAAGGCGGCAATCATCCGCTTTATCACAGAACATTTTTTACGGCAGACAGTTTGAAAAAAACACTGGTGCTTGCAGGATTTAATAAGACTGACAGATTAAAAATTTCTTATGAACTCCCGGGAAAATCTGCCATGTACAACAAATCAAAGGATATATTCAATATGTTTGCTATGGATGCTTTCTTAGATTTTGCTGCTTTTAATTAAAAGTATAATGCGATTTGCGAGTGAATTTTATCTCTCATTTGAAATTTTTAAATTACCAATGATGTTTTTCATGAGTATGGCGTTCGGGTCTTTTTCACGAAAAATCTCAAATTTTCAAAATTAATCAATCAAAAAATTATGTTTAATTCATCAAAAAAATTTCTATTAGTACTTTTTGCAGTATTGTTTGTCACTTCCTTTTCTTATTCACAGGATGGGATTACAACAAGTCCTAGCGTAGAAAAAAGTGAAAACAAAAGCGGCGGCACATTATACGGTGAAGAACCAAAATCAACAGCTACTGTTGTCTCGTTTGCTGATTTAGTTGCTTCCCCTGAAAAATATGAAAATGTTGAAGTAGTTGTAACAGGAAATGTAAATGATGTTTGTCAGGCAGAGGGCTGCTGGTTAGTGCTTGGTGACGGTAACAAAGAAATAATGATAAAAACACTACATGTATTTGTTGTGCCGAAAGACAGCTACGATAATACAGCCGTTGTTAGCGGTGTATTTAATGTAAAAGAAATTACAGAAGAACAGGCAAGACATTTTAATGATGAAGCAAAGAAAACAAAAATTAAATCCGAAGATATTAAAGGACCGCAGAAAATGTTTGTTATAAAAGCTGCAGGTATAAAACTAACTAAAGGTGAAGGTAAATCAGGCTCGGAAGCTAAAGATGAATCATGCTGTGATAAATCAAAAAAGAAATCTGACTGTAAAGATAAAAAAGATTAATTAACTACTCTATAATTTTTATTAAGGGTGCGTAAGATTCTTATACACCCTTTTTGTTTTTATGCAGGATAATAATAACGAAACTAATATTGATAATAAATTTTGGAAAGTCATTGATTCCCAATACGGATTCAAAGGCAACTGGATAGATTTAAAAGTAGAAAAAATTATCCAGCCAACCGGAAAAGAAATTGAATTTGAAGCGCTGAATTATCATAGAGCGGGAGTAGGAGTTGTTGCTGAAAATGAGAACGGTGAAATAATTTTAGTAAAGAGCTACAGGTATATAAGTGATACAACGGCGTGGGAAGTTCCTGCGGGAACAGTCCCGCCTGAACAAGACCACAGAGATTGTATTATAGAAGAATTGAAAGAAGAAGCCGGTTCGGTTGTTGATGATAAAGATTTAAAATATATAGGCAGCTATTATCCATCTATCGGTTCAAGTAACCAGATTTTTTATTGTTACCAGGCAAAAAATGTAAAACAAATTTCAACGGATTACGATAAGAATGAAATCCTCGATGTAAAATGGTTTTCAAAAAATGAAATAAAGAAAATGATTTTAGATGGAGAAATTAAAGACGGTTTTACCTTGTCAATTCTGATGAAAGTTTTTTTATTTTGTTAAAAATTAATTAGTGAAAATGAAAAAGATTATATTTTTATTTCTGTTTACCCCATGTTTACTTTTCTCGCAATCAAGCTCAGTCAAGATGAACAAACTTGGGATGTCTTATCCTGACTTTATAGATTCAGCATCAAACAATATCGTATATTTTAAAGACGGAACACATATGCCATATGATGACGGAGTTCAGAAAGATTACGAAACGATGCTTGATAATCCTGATCTGGAAGACATGATGTCCATGGATTATACACCCGGAAGCGACTGGGATTCACCTCCTGCAAAAAACTTTGAGCCCGGCAGAATAAGAAATGAAGAATTTTTTGCAATGATGTATGGAGGCTCTGCGAAAGAAGTCGAAGGCAATCTTGTTGCAATAAAGTGGATGCCTAAATCTACTAATTCTACAGTTATGATTACAAAAGTTAACGGAGTTGATAAAAAGCTAAAGGAAGTTTCCGATGAGCTTGATGCACTTCCTGAAAACTTAAAGAAGTATGTAACCACAACAGCAGGCACATTCAACTGGAGACCGATTGCAGGCACAAGCAGAATGAGTATGCACAGCTACGGCGTTGCGATTGATATAAACACAAAATATTCCGATTACTGGCAGTGGAATAAGAATACAAAATATGTGAACAGAATCCCTATAGAAATTGTAGAGATTTTTGAAAAACATGGATTCATCTGGGGCGGCAAGTGGTATCATTACGATACTATGCACTTTGAGTATCGTCCGGAGTTACTTCCTTAAATTATAAAAACTACTTAATAAAATATTTTAAATGAAAAAACTATTTATCCTTACGTTTCTTTTCCTCTCTCTGTTTTTTGTAACAGCAAGCTCTTACTCTCAATATTCTAACCCTGAAAGCGTTGTATATGATTCAACTGCAAAAAGATATTTAATATCCAATACAACTACAGGCGTGATAATGCAGAGAACCCTCACAGGTACAGTTACAAATTTTGTTACGGGAGCATCTTCATGCAGAGGGATGGCAATATATAATAATGCAGTTTATGTTGCCTGCGGTACGATTGTAAGAGGATATGATTTAACTACAGGAAACTCAATTATGAATGTTACCGTTTCCGGTTCAAGTTTCTTAAACGGAATGGATGTAGATGCAAGCGGAATGTTATATATTTCAGACTTCAATGGAAGAAGGATTTATAAGCTTAATACAGTAACTCAGACTTACTGGATATATGTTTCAGCAACAACAACTCAGCCAAACGGTATTTGTGTTGATGCTCCGAGAAACAGAGTTCTATTCTGTAATTGGGGAAGCAACGCTCCTGTGAAGGCGGTAAATCTTGCTGATTCGACAGTATCAACCGTTGCTTCAACCACATACGGAAATTGCGACGGAATAAAAATGGACAAAAATAACAATGTATATGTTTCAACTTGGAGTGCAGGGGGAGTAATAAAGTTTGATGTGAATTTTTCAGCTCCTCCGACTTTAGTTATCTCGGGATTAAGCAGTCCCGCGGATATTTATATAAATAAAAAGGCCGATACACTCGCAAGCCCGAATGCAGGAAATAATACTGTTACATTTCACTTTTTGAATACAACGAGCGCAGATGAGAATACAACAACAGTTAAAGATTTTAATTTGTACCAAAATTATCCTAACCCATTTAATCCTTCAACTTCCATAAGTTTTAACCTGACTAAGCAGGGATTTGTAAATTTATCCGTCTATAATATTAACGGGAAGAAAGTAAGTGAATTACTTAACGAAAAAATGAATGCGGGATTCCAAAATGTTTCTTTCAATGCGATTAATCTTTCTTCGGGTGTATACACATATCAATTGAATGTTGATGGAGTTTCAATATCTAAAAATATGGTGTTAATAAAGTAGAATAACGTATTAACTTTTTAAATGAACTTTTTCTTTATAAATTCGTTTAAATTATTAGTTTAAAACTTAAAAGAAGCATATGAAAACATTTTACCTTTTCTAAAATTAAACGAAAGGTAGAATTTATGTTCCAACAAACTATGTCTGCAGCAGGTAGAAATAATATATTATGGATAGACGATGAAATTGAGCATCTGAAGTCAAACATTATGTATCTTAAAAATAAAGGATACAATGTTGATGAAGCAACTAACGGTGAGGATGGAATTTCTCTCGTTCGCAATAAAGATTTTGATTTGGTTTTTCTTGATGAAAATATGCCGGGTAAAGGCGGCTTGCAGACTCTTTCAGAATTGAAAGAACTTCGCCCGTCGCTTCCCGTTGTAATGGTTACAAAGAATGAGACGGAGACATTGATGGAAGATGCTATAGGCAGCAAGATTTCAGATTATCTTATAAAACCGGTAAATCCTAATCAGGTCTTACTTGTCTGTAAAAAAATTCTTGAATCAAAACGAATTACAGGTAATCAGGTCTCACGCGATTATATACAGGGCTTCAATGATATATCTATGGCTTTAATGAATGACCCTTCATGGCAGGACTGGGTTGATATACACATAAAGATGACTAACTTTGAAATGGAGCTTGATGCGCATCCGAATCTTGGATTAAAACAAACTCTTACTGATCAGCGCAAAGAATGTAATATAGAATTTTCAAAGTTTGTCGAAAAGAATTATGTTCATTGGGTAAATGAAACAAGAGATAAACCTGACCTTTCTAATCAAATAGTAGATAAGTACGTTATACCGCATCTTGATACTCATAAGTCTACTTTCTTTTTTGTAATTGACTGTATGAGATTAGATCAGTGGATGGTGATGGAAAAATATTTGCATGAGTATTTTAAAATCCAAAAAGATTATTATTATTCGCTGCTGCCCACTGCAACTCCGTATAGTAGGAATGCAATTTTTGCAGGATTATACCCTTCAGATTTAGAGAAGCATTATCCTGAGCTTTGGAGAAAAAATGACGATGATGAGAACAGCAAGAATAATTATGAAAAAGAGTTTATGCAGAAGCTGCTGGATAGAAGAAAAATAAAGCTGCGTAATGAACTGAAGTATACGAAGATAATGGATTCCGAATTCGGCAGAGGTATTGAGAATAAAATTTCATCATATTGTAATAACCAGCTCAATGCAATTGTAATTAATTTTGTTGATATGATGGCGCACTCACGAAGTGATTATGCGATATTAAAAGAAATAGCTCCGGATGAATCTGCTTACCGTTCTCTTACAGCATCATGGTTTGAGCACTCATCTTTCTTTGGAATGCTGAGACAGCTTGCAAACAAGCCGGATGTGAAAGTAGTTATCACTACTGATCACGGAAGCATAAGATGTCTGCATGGAGTTAAAGCTCTTGGTGACAGGGAAACTTCAACAAACTTGCGCTACAAATGTGGAAGAAATGTTAAAGCAGAATTAAGAAATGCATTGTTCATTAAAGACCCTGTTGAATACAAACTTCCCAAGAGAAGCGGAATTGTAAATTATATTATTGCTAAGGAAGATTTCTATTTTGTATATCCTACAGACTATCATAAATATTTGAATCAGTACAATGATACTTTCCAGCATGGGGGTATTTCTATTGAAGAAATGATTTTACCTGTGATAACTCTGGAACCAAAATTATAAAATTATATTAACCCTTCCCAATTCGCTTTGCGCGTATTGGGAAATACTTTTCTACTCTCATTAATAAAATTACCACATACTCACCCGAAGAAACTCTTGAAGCGGGATATAATTATGCTTCATCTATTAACTTATCTGATGTAATAGGATTTACAGGTGAGCTGGGTTCCGGCAAGACTCAGTTTATAAAAGGTATCTGTAAATATTTTCAGGTGAAAGATGTTGTCAACAGTCCCACTTTTCTTATTGTTAATGAGTACAAAGGCTCTTTGAATAACAAAGAT
>JBHEKU010000115.1:0-2695 GCA_041859205.1 Ignavibacteria bacterium
AAAAACTTTCGTATAAAATTTCTCAGTATATTCCTTTACCATTCGTTGGGTGCTGAAATATCCCGCAAGATTTTTAATCGATGCTCTCATTTTCTTTATCCATTCCACAGGAAGATTATTAGCATCTCTTAAATAGAACAAAGGTAAGATTTCTTTTTCTAATGTTGTATACATTGAATTAGCCTCAAACCAGTCTTTGTCTTCAAGTGAATCAGTTTCAACTGAGTCAATCTTCCATCCAAACTCCGGCGCATATGCTTCATCCCACCATCCATCAAGTATAGAGAAATTTAATCCGCCGTTAGCAATTACTTTCATTCCGCTTGTGCCCGATGCTTCCTGCGGTCTTCGCGGATTGTTAAGCCATACATCGCATCCCTGCACCAGACGTTTTGCGACTTCAAGCTCGTAGTTCTCTAAGAAAATTATTTTATGATTCAATGAGCTATCATTCATAAAGGCAACTATCTCTGCAATGATAGCTTTGCCTTCATTATCTTTCGGATGAGCCTTGCCTGAGAATACAAACTGTACAGGCATTTTAGGATTTGTGAGAATTTTTTTGAGTCTTTCCAAATCTCTGAAAATCAAATTCCCTCTTTTATATGTGGCAAACCTTCTTGCGAATCCGATTGTGAGCGCATTATCATCTAATACGGCTTCAGCTTCTTTTATTTTTTCATAGGGTGCAGTTAATGATTTTAAATTATCTGAAAGAGATTCTCTTACAAAGCTTACTAATTTATGTCTGTTTCTGTTTCTTGCTTTCCACAGGTCTTCATCGGGCAGTTCACTTATTTTACTCCAAATGTCATCCTGCTTAATCCAGTCCTTGCCGAAATTGTTTATATAGAGCCGTTCAGAATATTTTGATAAAAATGATTTTGTATGTATACCGTTTGTAATAGAATCAATTTGTGTTCTGTCATCATGAAGGTTCCACATTTTGCGCGAAACATCTCCGTGAAGCTTGCTTACTCCGTTTATAAAATTAGAATTGTTTATGGCAAGTTCAGCCATATTGAATTTTGAATTGGATGTATCTGCATCGTACAAATCACCTTCTTTGAAAAATTCGTCGAAGGATAATTTTAATTTTTCTTCTGCATAAGTCTTAAAATATTTTTCTATCAAACTTCTTTCGAAAATATCGATGCCGGCCGGTACGGGAGTATGAGTTGTAAAGATATTAGATGTATAACAAATTTTCTTAGCTTCATGAAAAGAAATATTCAGCTCCTTCATCTTATCAGCAATTCTTTCAAAACATAGGAAAGCCGAATGCCCTTCATTCAAATGATATGCCTTTATATTATAGCCAAGAGTATCAAGAAGTTTTTTTCCACCGATACCGAGCAGTATTTCCTGCTGAATTCTTTTTTCAGTATCGCCGCCGTAAAGTATGTCCGTTATTCTTTTATCATCGACAGTGTTCTCATCTACAAACGTATCAAGCATAAATAAATTTATTCTGCCTATGATAAGCTTCCATATCTGTGCCTTTACAGTTCTTCCGGGCATATCAACTGAAATTTTTATCGGGCGGTAATGGTCATCGGTTACGAGATGCATCGGCAGATATTCAAAAGAATTTTTTTCATACAGCTCTGATTGCCTTCCGTCTTTATCGATGAACTGTCGGAAATATCCGTACAGATACGCAAGCCCTACACCAACAAGAGGAATGCCTAAGTCAGAAGAAGACTTCATGTGGTCGCCTGATAGAACTCCAAGCCCACCGGAATATAATTTTAAGCAGTTTGTAATTCCAAACTCTGCGGAGAAATATGCAATCGTTGGTGAAACTATATCTGCATAATTTTCTTTATAGAATGTATCTGCTGATGTATATTTTTTATAATCGATGTAGATATCTGTAATTCTGTCTCTGAGATTTTTCTTCTCTATTGTTTCAAGAAGGAAAGAGTGATTGATTGTATCGAGAAATTTGATAGGATTGCGATCGCTCCATATCCAGAAATCTTTATTTATTTCTTCGAAGACGGAATAAAACTCATTGTTCCATGTCCATGACAAATTGTACGATAGCTCTTTAAGCTGGTTTAATATCTCTTGCATTTGCGAGGGTAAAAATTTAGAAAGTTTGTAAAATAACCATTGTAGGAGTTTTTAACCACTTAAAAATTTTCCTATGTTTATTTTTGCTTAATGAGTAATTTGCTAAAGAGAAATTATCTAACAAATACTTCAATATGAAAACACTATTATTTTTTACAGCTTTACTTTTCATCTCGGCAAATGCTTATGCAGGAAATGTGTACAGAGTAAAATACGATTACCAGGCAGATGTAAAAGTGAAAGTTGTTGATTACGATTATCAGGCAGACCTGCTTGTATACGTAACCGACTACGATTATCAGGCAAGCGGCAAAGACCAGAACTGGTTTTTTACTCAATATGACTACCAGGCAGATACAAAAGTTTACTTTGTCGATTATGATTACCAGGCAGATCTGAAAATCTTCTATGTAAAATACGAGTATCAGGCTAAGTGGAATAAATCAAATAAATTTGTAGGAAGGTTCAAGAAATAATGCTATTTCCAAAAAAGATAAACAGAACTGAGAATAATTCTTTAATGATAGTATGGGGAGATGATTCTTCCTCTGAAATTGACATAAAAAAATTAAGGGATGAATGTCCCTGCGTTCATTGCAAAGGCGAGTCCGTTATA
>JBHEKU010000169.1:0-5571 GCA_041859205.1 Ignavibacteria bacterium
AAAATATTTACAACAGAGCTTGCAGAATTTGCTCCTTTTAAACAGGATTACCCGCAGCCGAAATATTCTGTAAAGCTGTACAAAGTTCTATATGAATCCGTTATACCCGAGCAGAATAATAAGCCAACTACTGCTTCAGGACTTATTGCGATTCCTGAAACAGGAAACACTACTATGCCCGTTGTTTCATATCAGCATGGAACGGTGTTTACAAAATATGAAGTCCCTTCACAGCTTGAAAATTCATATGAAACACGTATTGAAGTTGCGCAGTTTGCAGGCAATGGTTATATACTCATTGCAGCGGATTATTTTGGAAAGGGAAACTCCGATGAAACTGACAGCTATACAGTAAAAGCAAGCACTCAGCAGGCATGTCTTGATATGTATAAAGCTGCGCAATATGTAACAAAAGCATTGGGAGTGAATATGGGAGAATTGTATCTGAGCGGATGGTCGCAGGGGAGTTATTGCACATTAGTATTTTTGAATAAACTTGAAAGCCTTGGTATAAAAATAAATGGCGCTGCTATTGCAAGCGCGCCGACTGATTTATTTGCGGCAGTAAACAGATGGATTTATAATCCCCAGCCGATTGATGCAGTATGGCTTACCGGATGCATGGCATTGCAGTTCAATTCATACGAGGAATATTATAGTTTACCGGGGCTTATGAACGCTGCGATAAAGCCTGAGTATCAGGATGTTGTAAGAAGTTTTTATCTGAATAAAACAGGCTATGAAGAATTTGCGAAAAAGACTCCTGCTAAAGTACTGGATTTACTTCAGCCTGAATTCATAAAGAGAAACTCAACACTTAGCAGAAGATTTTTTGAAATACTTGAAGAGAATCAGGCATACAGATGGAGAACAGCTACACCATTACAGACATACTATGGAGATATAGATGAAGTCATTCCGGAATTTTTAGCAAGGCTGCCGGAGGGATATCAGAAATTAATCGGTGGTGCTGAAGTTACTGCAATAGCAGCCGGAAGCAAAGCTGACCACAGAGGAACGTTTCTTTACTCTGTTGCTCATGAGTTAAATTGGTTCACCGAATTGCAAACGAAGTAATATTTTTGAAATAGTAAAATAGATGTAATAATAAGGGGAAGCCCGTAGAAAATATTCTTCGGGCTTTTTTTTATAATGTTATTCTCTATCCACAAAATAAGTATTAAAACCAAGTTTATATTCGTCCGAGAGTTTTGGAATAAGTCCCCATGTAGTCATAAATTTCCCGCCGGCGCGGCACCCACCATAAATAATATCGATACATATACTGAATTTTTTTGAATACTCATCGTTTACACTATAGTATTTAAATTTTGCATGACAGTCACCTCCTTGATAACTGAACAACACAAGAGTGTTTTTACTGAAATCAATTTTATTGAAGCTAATAGGGTAAGATGAATTAGTCGAATCTATAAAATTTATCGCAGCGCTTTTAGATTTAAACACGAACATTGAATCACTTTTTAAATAATAAAATTCAAGATCGGAGTGGCCAAGCAGGATAAGATTTGCATCTAAAAAACCAATTCTCCGGAAAAGTGAATTATTATCTTCTGTCTGTGAAAATGAGTCGGAGTAAAAAGATAGAAATAAAACAGGGAATAGTAAGAGTAATATTTTATTCATACTCAATTTTTTATAATTTTAATGCTAATAATGTTTTAAAGTTCCTTTGCTGAATATCAGTACTTGAATATAATTCAAAATTAAACTCAGAATAAAACAAAGCCTGATGAAAAATAATAAGGCTTTTTTATTCAGTTAAAAACATTTTATATTTTTTTTCCTAACGTAAGTAGTCAAATACATTTAAATTCTCTTAAGTAATAATTACTTTTACTGATAAACTAAATCCCCAGATGTCATTTATAAAAACCTCAGTTGTAGTACTTTTATTGGTAGTTTTTTATTCTGTTTCATTTCAGGAATCCGAAGTTAAATCAATTGATAAAGAAAACAAATTTTCAATTCAGGAATTAAATTGTGATGAAGATGATTTGTCCGGAAAATCAAGTGAGTCTTTTGAAGCATTAAATTTTATTAATGATTCGCGCTCATATCCGTTTTCAGATATACCTTCGGATAAATATGCCCGTGAATATGAAAAGTCAAAACTAATCCCTTCTCTGACTTCCAACACAGATGCAACAAATACCTGGACAAATATAGGTCCTGAAAATATCGGCGGCAGAATGTTATGCGTGGCAATAAGTCCGGCAGATACATCTGTTCTATGGGCAGGTGCAGCAGGCGGAGGATTATGGAAAAGCACTAACGGCGGGCTAGGCTCAACTGCATGGGTAAACGTACCTACTGGATTTCAGACTGTGGGAGTAAGCTCGATTGCAATTGATTCTGCGAATACAAATATAATGTACATTGGTACGGGTGAAGTTTACGGTTATACTGCAGCATTGAATGGTTTGAGCACAAGAACAACTCGCGGCAGTTATGGTATCGGTATTTTGAAATCCACAAACGGCGGAGTGAACTGGACGAAATCATTAGACTGGACTTACGCGCAGAACAGAGGTGTAGCAGATTTAGTTATGAATCCGAGAAACTCAAATACAGTCTATTCAGCAACATCAGAAGGAATTTATAAAACCATAAATGGCGGTACAAACTGGACACAGGTTTTTACGGGACAGATGGTAATGGATCTTGAGATAGACAGAATTGATACAAATATAATTTATGCAGGTGTGGGAAATTTATCCAGCGCTACGCAGGGAATTTATCAATCAACTAACAGCGGGGCAAACTGGACTGAACTTACAAACGGGTTGCCTGGTACTAATACCGGAAGAGTAACATTAACTTCTTATGCTGGAAATCACAGAACAGTTTTTGCAGTGATAGGAAGCAGGACCTCTTCAGCCGGTACTGTAGGGGTTTACAGAACTACTGACCAGGGAGCAACATGGACTCAGACATCTGACGGAACTCCTGATATATTGGAAGATCAAGGATGGTATGCCTCGGGGCTGAAAGTAAAAGATAATGATTCATCGCAGATACTTTTCAGTGGAGTAAATTTCTATAAGTCTACTGATTACGGAGTAACGCTTACTCAGGTCAGTAGCACGAATACAAGCGCAGCAAATTATATTCATGTAGACCATCACCATATAACTTCCAATCCGTACGATGCAAATAAAATCTACGTGGCAACTGACGGCGGCATATACAGGTCGTTTGACTTCGGCGCAAACTATACACGATGTAATAATAAACTTGTGACGGCGCAGTTCTACGGAGGATTTTCAAATTCGGCAACTGATTCAAATCTTGCTATTGGCGGATTGCAGGATAACGGAATTGCAAGATATGACGGCAGCAATAACTGGTACAGACCTTCGGGCGGAGATGGAACATATTGCAGTATAAATCCGCTGAATAATAATTCGATTATCATGGGTGATAAGTATATGGAAGTGAATTACTCAGCCAATAAAGGTACGCAGAATACTATGACGACAACGTTTACATCGAATAGTGTGAATGCAAATTTTATTGCGCCGATAGTTCGAAGTCCGGCTGATACGGGAGTTGTTTATGCAGGAGCGAAGAAAATATTCAAGTCTACAAACGGCGGAATAAGTTTTGATTCTTTAAGCGCTCAGTTAGACGGCAATAAAATTCTTTCTATAGCAGTATCACGAACCAGTTCAGATACATTGTATGCGGCGACTGTTCCGAACTCAGGAGGTGCAAATCAGATGGGGTTTTTTAAAAGTACAAACGGCAGTACAAGCTGGACAAATATTACAACCGGATTGCCTAACAGATACCCGAATAAAATTGCAGTCTCGCCATTCGACAGCAAAATTGTTTTTGCCGCATTCGGGGGCTTCGGCACTTCGCATGTTTACAGAACGACTGACGGCGGATCAACCTGGGAAGATATAAACGGAATCCTGCCTGATGTTCCTGTGCAATGTATTGTTGTAGATCCCTCTGTGACGAATAATGTTTATCTGGGAAATGACTTGGGAATTTATTTAAGCACAAACTCGGGAACAAACTGGTCATCATTTAACGAAGGTATGCCTGAGGCTGTAATGGTTTTTGATTTAAGTATTTCTCCCGCGAATAACACTATAAGAGCTGCCACGCATGGCAGGGGAGTTTATGAAAGAAAGCTTTGGCCTGACGGTCCGCTGCCCGTGGAATTGATATCTTTCAGTTCAGCAGTTGAAAGAAATAAAGTTAAACTTATCTGGAAGACGGGAAGCGAATTGAATAATAAAGAGTTTCATATAGAAAGAAGAGATGTTGAGGGAAATTGGAAAGTAATCGGCAGTACGAATGGCAACGGTAACAGTAAAGCAGAACAGAGCTATTCTTTTGAAGACATTGGCGTAAGCAAGGGTAAATATTTTTACAGATTAAAGCAGATTGATTATAACGGCAATTATAAATATTATGAATTAGGAAATGAAGTTAATATTGGTGTGCCGGAAAAATTTGTGCTTGAGCAGAATTATCCGAATCCGTTTAATCCAACCACGAAAATAAATTTTAACTTGCCAAAAGATGCAGCGGTTATACTGAGTGTATTTGATATAAGCGGCAGGGAAGTCGCGCGGTTATTGAATGAGGAAACGAAAATTGCAGATTATTATTCAATAGATTTTAACGGAGTAAATTTGTCATCGGGAGTTTATTATTACAGGTTGCAGGCGGGAGAATTTACTCAAACAAAAAAAATGGTTTTATTAAAGTAGAAAGTAGTATACAGATTATAATATTATAAGCCTGTTGAGAAATCAACGGGCTTTTTTTTGGGGTAAAATCAAGCTTAAAACAACATAAAAGGAAAAATTGTGATATTGAACTGTCCATAACAAACTATTAAGTTTTTATGTGGACGTTTCAAAAAAATATCTGATAGAGTATTATAACTCTCTGCAAAGAGAGTGTGCAGGTTATGCTTCAAAAATCAATAACGAATTTAAGAGAAAAGATATTCATAATTTCAGAGTTGCTGTAAAGAAAATTAATGCGTTTAAGGCGTTTATAAAATTTACAGAACCTGAGTTTGAGATTACAGAAAAGGAATTAGAGAAAACTTATAAGTCAGCAGGCAGGCTGCGAACTCTGACTCTGCTGAAGAAAGATATTAATGATTTAAAACTATATGACAATCAGTGGAAAAAATATTTCAGGGAGAATTTTAAAAAAGAAAAAGAAGGTTACAGCAGAATATATGGAGAGTTTGAAAAAGTTAAAAAAGAAAAATTCCACGGACAAGCAGATAAAATTTCTTTTATGATAACTGAAGAAAATAAATTAGAAGAATCAGCAGGGAAATATATAAATAGTTTATTCAGTAGTATAAATGAAATTTCAAATTACACTTCTCAAATATCCTTCCATGATATAAGAAAGCTTATGAAAGAGCTTGGCTATAATTATTCTTTTCTATCGGAAGCTTTTTATTACTTAACGGATGAAATGTTTATTTCAGATATAAATAATTTGAATAAAATTCTGGGCAAGTGGCATGATAAGGTAATTTTGAAAAAATTTATTATAAGGATAAAG
>JBHEKU010000213.1:0-8915 GCA_041859205.1 Ignavibacteria bacterium
ACAAGATAGTTGCTATCGCACTCTGTACAGTTTTGAATTACCGGCATACCGTTGGAAATGAAATCGCAGTCGGGGTAACGTGTGCATGCAAAAAATGCGCGCTTCACTCTGCCTTTACCGCCGCGGCGTTCGACAACTTCGCCTATGTTACACTTAGGACATTTTATTCCGAGTGTAATCGGCTTAATGCCTTTGCATTTTGGATAGTTGCTGCAGCCATAGAATTTGCCGTAAGGACCGACTTTCAATACCATCGGAGCTCCGCATAAATCGCAGTTAATGCCTTCAACTTTTTTATTGGCTTCAGGGTCTTCAACCAGCGGTAATGAGCATTTGCACTTTGGATAATTTTCGCAGGCGAAGAACTGGCCGTTTCGTCCCCACTTTTTTACCATGTGAGCGCCTGTTTCTGCTCCGCAGTCAGGACAGATTTTATCTGTGCGTTCTGTTAATCGTTCTTTAATTTCTTTAGCATGAGAGTCAGCCGAAAGTAAATCTTTCTCGAAAGGAAGATAGAAATCATCCAGTACCTGTTTATATGTAGCTTCGCCGTTTGCAATTGTATCAAGCTCCCCTTCCATTCTTGCAGTGAAGTCAACGTTGATTACATCAGGGAAATATTCGTCAAGGATTTTGCTTACTGTCATTCCTAAGTTCGTAGCAAAAAGTCTTCTTTCAACAAGGTCAACATATTTTCTATCGAGCACTGTAGATACAATCATCGCAAATGTAGACGGTCTTCCGATACCAAGCTTATCAAGCTGCTTAATTAAACTTGACTCGGTATATCTTGCAGGAGGCGAAGTGAAATGCTGGTCTTTTCTTAAGTTTGAAACTTTAACATTGTCGCCAATATTGAGGTCAGCAGGAATTAATGCTATATCCTCATCTGCCGGTGTATCGTCTTCATCTTTTGCATCTTCATAAACTTTAAGGAAGCCGCTGAATGTAATAACGCTTCCTGTTGCTTTGAAGAGATATGTATTCTTATCGCCTTTAGGTGAAAGAGCTCTTATAATAACTGTCTTCTGGTCAAGAATTGCCTGTGACATCTGTGATGCAACAAAGCGTTTCCATATTAAATCGTACAATGCATGATATTCTTTACCAAGCTTCATTACCATATCAGGATGAATATTTACATCAGTCGGCCGTATTGCTTCGTGAGCATCCTGTGCATTCTTACTTTTGTTTGCAAATATCTTCGGAGCTTCAGGCATGTATTCTTTGCCGTACTCTGTTTTGATATACTCTCTTGCAGCATCAACTGCTTCAGGACTTAAGCGGGTGGAGTCAGTTCTCATATAAGTTATGAGACCGACGTTGCCTTCACCTTTTTTAACTTCTATACCTTCGTATAGTTTTTGCGCAACTGCCATAGTACGCTTAGGTGAAAATCCCATGCGTGTAGATGCAGTCTGCTGCAAAACAGAAGTAGTAAAAGGAGCCGGAGCGTTTCGCTTTACTTCTTTTACCTGTATATCAATTATTTTATACTTGTTGTTCTTTAATGATTCTATAATAGCATGAGCTTCATCAAGATTTGCAATGTTCGGTTTCTCGCCGTCGAACTTTAACGTATCATCGTTAACCTTATAGAGCTTTGCGCCGAAAGGTTTTGAACTTCCGGAAAGCTTCGAGAATAATCCGTCGATTGACCAGTATTCTTTTGCTTTGAATGCCTGTATCTCTTTTTCTTTTTCAGCGATGAGCTTTAATGCAACTGACTGAACTCTTCCTGCAGAGAGGCCGAAGTAAAAAGTTTTCCATAGGAAAGGACTTACTTTGTAGCCGAGGATTCTATCCATCACTCTGCGCGCCATTTGGGATTCAACGATAGGCATATTGATTTCAAGAGGCTCTTTCATTGCCTTCTCAACACCTTTCTTCGTGATTTCATTGAAGAGAACGCGGACTATTTTCTTGTTAACTTTTCTGACTTCATCTGCTATATCATCTGCGATGGATTCTCCTTCACGGTCAGGGTCAGTCGCTATGTATACTTTATCTGCATTTCTTGCAGCGTTCTTTATTGTTTCGATTACTTTTTCTTTACCGGGAATAACATCATATGTTGCCTCGTAATTACCTTTTTCTAAATCGATGCTAATCTTGCTCTTAGGAAGATTTTTTATGTGCCCTACTGTAGCTTCTACTATAAAATCTTTTCCAAGATACTTATTGATAGTTTTTGCTTTTGAAGGTGACTCAACTATAACTAAAGATTTACCTGTGTATTTTACAGAAGGTTTTACCGGTTCGATATCTAAAGTGGATTTAACTGATGCCTTATCTTTTGTAGCCTTAACTGATTTTTTAGCTGTAGCTTTAACTGATGATTTCGCCATTAATATTGGAAACTTTCTATGATTTGTAAACGGGGTGCTTAATGAATTGTCTCATTATTTTGAAGAATCAATCTTTCAAGTTTATCCGACTTCCCGTCAAAATTAAAAATTAAAGTCGTTAAAACAGTTTTGATTTCAGGAATACCTGCTTTTTGATATCCTAAAAAGAAAATACGATCGATGATTAGCTCTTCGTCTAAGTCGCTTATTAATCCAAGTTCTTTCATCTGGATTAAATAACCAATAGCGTCGTTAGTAATGATACTTTTTTCAGCGGGATGAAAAAATCTGTGAGATTTATTGGTCTTATTCTTTTCAATGAATAAGCTTTCACCCTGCTCTATCTTTGAATAAATCCACGCGAAGGCGGAATTTATTTCGGCATCGGTATAGCCCTCTTTCGCAAGAGCATCTACATCGATGTCATTTAATCTCTTATCGCTTTTTATCTGCGATAATATATGTACTATTATTTCTAAAACTTTTTCCTGCATGATTTTCAATTTAAGTAGTAGTCTTCACGTTTACTCATTTTGTTCTTAGCGGTCTTAGTTTTATCATCGTATCCGCAGAGGTGTAATACTCCGTGTATGATAACTCTTTTTAATTCTTTATTAAATGTCGTGTTATAGTCTTTAGCGTTAATCTTTACCTGTTCAACCGAGATTAGTAACTCGCCGTACATTATATTAGTTTCATCGAAGTCAAAAAACGTAATTATATCGGTATTGTAATCGTGCGATAAAAACTTATTATTATGCTCTCTTATGGTTTTGTTATCACAGAAAATTAAATTCAGGAAAGAGAGACTATGATTTTCAGTTTGAAGAACTTTCGGAATGATTGTTCTTACCTCTTTTCTGAATTTAGCTTTCTTCTCTTTATCTTTAAGAAAGTCTTTTAAGAAAAAGAAATTGATCTTTGTTTTTACTTCCGGTTTCAATCAGCTGATTCAGTTATTGAAAGCGCAACTGCTGAAAGCAATTTCTCTGAATTAAGCTCTGAGAAGTCCGAATTCAAAATAGATTTTTTTACGTTTGAATACAACGAACAATCGCCTTGCTTTGAAATTATCATTCCGGAAATGTACTCTTCAGTTTCCGAAGTGAAAATAAATTCTTCAAGCATATTGCTTACTATTACATTGCCGCAGTTTTGCAATTGAAGATGGCAGTTGTTTGTATAAACTGAAACCAGAAATTTATCTTCCGGTTCGAGATGCAGTTCAACGTGAATATCAGTATTGGTCTTTGAATTTTTTAGATTAACCGAATAGAGATTTTCTTCATTGGAAAATTCTACGCCAAGTAATTCTTCGATTAATTTTATGCTGTTTGTAAATTGATTGCTCAAATCAATAATGTGGTCTTAATTTAAAAAACCCTAATCAATATTTTAAAGTATCGATTAGGGTTAAGTTCAAATTGCAAGAATTTAATAAAAATTAAATAGCTCTTACATTTGCAGCTTTTTTGCCTTTTTGGTCTTCGATTAAATCATACTCAACGCTGACACCTTTGTCCAGTGTTTTGTAGGATTGCTCGGTGCTGATATCTGAGTAGTGAATAAAGACATCAGTCCCATCATCACCTACAAGAAATCCGTAGCCTTTTTTAGCATCGAACCATTTTACTTTACCTTTTGGCATTTGTTACCTCCAAATAAATAATAACTAAGTTCTTGAAACATAAAACATAGACCTACTTCAAAATTGCCTCAAGAACTTAAACTGTCTATGTTTCATACTTTTAAAATATAAAAAATATATGAAAACTAATATAGTATAATTAATCCGTTATTAATTATTATGATTTGGGGTATTTAGCTCATATCAATACTCTTTAGCATATTCTACGTAATTTATTGCACTTTGTTTAATATCTTCAATTTCCTTTGGGCTAAGGTCACGGATTATTTTCCCGGGAACGCCTGCAACAAGCACGCCTTCGGGAACAACGAAATTTTCTTTAACAACACAACCGGCAGCAATTAATGAGTTATTACCGACTTTGCAATTATCAAGAAGTATGGCTCCCATGCCGATTAAAACATTATCACCGATAACACAGCCATGCAAAATACAATTATGTCCGGCTGTAACATACGAGCCGACATGCAAAAAAAAATCAAGGTGATTTACATGAAGAATAGAACCGTCCTGAATATTCGTATTCTCCCCTATTCTAATATAGTTAACGTCACCTCGCACTACGCAGTTGAACCATATACTGGAATTTTTTCCAATAACTACATCACCAATAATTTGCGCGCCATGCATCAACTTTACACTTTTATCAATCTTCGGCGAAACACCTTTATACGAATGTATCATTATTTTTATACCTTATACTTTCTACTTTATACTATTTAAGATCTATTTCAATATCCTTGACTTCAATTTTTACATCGCCTTTGCGAATGTTTGTATCATCAACAGGAAATCTTGCAATATTGTTCTTTGCCCATAATGCAGCGGGACCGTTTAACGGACTATCTACATTGTAATTCTGATACATTATCATTTCCCCGATTTGATAAATAATATCAACAAGCGTTTCGCCAGATGCCCAGTAATCACCAATGCAAATATCATGGGGAGATGCAGTTCTGAAATTCGGATGAAAAATCGGAGTGAGAATATTTGCCATTGGTTTCATTCGCGGATAATCGATGTGAAGATAAATTTCAATCTTATGCTCGCGGGAGATTAAAATGACTCTGTTTTCTTTTGTTGATTCAGGGTCTAGCTTTAATCCTTTAACATTAAAATACACTATGTACTTTTCAGGAACTGAATCACCTTCGTCATACATCACTTTTATATAAGAATGTTCTTTGAATTCTTCTTTTATTTTTTCGAAGTCGGAATGTAATCGTCTTTGTCTTGGACTCATATTTTAATTCACAGGCAGTTCTATAATCTGCCCTGGTTTTATATCAAATTCGTTTTTTAGTTTGTTTAGTTTTATTATTAAATCAGTTTTGGATTCATCTTTCAAAAAAATCTTTGCAATACCTCTTAGATTTTCACGTTCTTTGATTGTATACTTCATTGTTTCCATTGAAGAAGTTTTTAAATCAAGAAGTGATTGTTCAAGCACTATCAATTTCTGATTAAGCTTAGCGTTATCACCTTTTACTTCGTTCAGTTGGTCTTTAACATTTCCAAGCTTTGAAAGTTCCTTTTCAGTGGAATTGAGCTTTAAAAACATCAGAACACTGAATAAAAAATTAATAATCAGCAAAGCAATAGTTACCGTATTTTTCATTGAGCTGTCTTTTGTATTATCATTTTTTTTTACTTCAATGTTTTCAAGAGGTTTCGGCATTTCGATATTAAGCTCTGGGGGTTTTATAAGTTCAGGTCTGTCTCCGTAAATATAATATCCGTCGGATTTTTTGATGCCTGTTTCATCTTTATAAAAAAATCCTCTGTCATTTATAATCGGGTCATAAACAAATGCAGTCATATAAGGCATATCAAAAAAATTATCTTGTATGAATACATCATAAGTAGAAAGAAAAACCGAATGTCCGGGATGCGAATGATACCAGCCGAGAATTTTCTGATTCGGAAAATCTTTCTCAAGATTTGTGTTTATCTTCTCCCATGTTTCATGGGTGAAAGTTAATCTTGATAACGATGCGTTGGTACTTTCAGCTATGATATTATTTTTTATTACTATAAAGAGCTTATCATTTTTATCTTTATATACGTTGCCTATTAATACTCCGCCTAGCTCGTTATTTGTATCGCTTCGCAAGTATTCTTCGATGCCGAAAAGATTGTTTCTCTCTATGAAAATCTTTAAGCCGTTATCATCGTTACCTATTAATTCTGAATTTTTAGGATACTCTGATATTGGGAAATTTAAATCGATGTTATTGGAATTAAACTCTACCATTGTTATGATTTATAAATCAAATTAGAGAGATAAAATATTTATATCAATTGAATAAGCTCTGTTAATTTCTGATGAGTATTCTTCTCGGCTTTTCCCTCGTCTGGAATAAAGACTGCATCGTGCCTTCATAGTTATACCTATATAAAAATCCGTTTGTAGTATAATTAACTGCATCGGCAACGTAATGCTGTTTAGATTTCCAGTCGTAAGTATAACCGTATGCAGTAACTAAAGGAGAACCGGATATTATAACTGTCTGAGCGCGCGTCCTCAAATTCAGTTTTGTAATTGTACCGGGACTGCTTATGAAATAAATATCATCTGCCAGATAGTCAATAGAAATATCTTTTATCATAGGAGAGTTAACTACGAACGAATCTACTTTAGCATAAGTGAAAGGACTTATTTTATAAATTATACCATTGCTTCCTGAAGAGCCAATCAATAAAAATCCATCTTTAGAAAGTGCAATTGATGATGGAGCGTAGTTGATTTTAATCTTTGCTATCTCAATATCTGTGTTAATGTTTATAACTGATATTGTGGAATCGACTGCTCCGGATGAAATATTTCGTGTGTTACATACAAAGACCTTTAAATCAGAAGAGATAATTTCCTGAGGATAGATACCGACTTTTATTCTTTTAATTTCGGATAGTGTGTTCAAATCAATAACGCTTACGGAAGAATCTGGTCCGTTAGTACAGTATGCTTTATTGAGTACGGCAGTTAACGAATAGGGATTAATACCAAAATTGTTTGAACCGGTTATAATTCCATTTGTATCCATTGCATAAATTTTTCCCTGTCCACCGGGGCTTCCCTGAGCAGTAATGTAAAATTTATTGTTGTAGTATATTAGTCCGTCGGGGGAAATTCCAAGCAAATCAGGAAATGTAATGTTAAGATTGTAATCGCCGTTAGCATAGCTTAAAAAAGAAAGCACACTTTGATTTGGAAGTTGAGTTCCTTCAGATAAAACATACACACCAAGTTTATGAGGTAGATTGGATGGGTTTGTAGTTATAATTATTTCATCTCTGTAACAGCCTTGTATAAATATGAGGGTAGATGTAAGTAGTAGTAAAAGTCTTAAAGTAAATTTCATGCAGGAAAATAATCACTCTTTTTCTATAATGTAATTAAATTCGGTTTCCCCGGTTTCTAACATTTTTTCAAGATAAGGTCGGCAAAGTTTACAGTTTTTTGAAACATCAATAACTGATTGGGCTTCTTCGAGCTTAGTAAAGCCGTTCTCATCCATTATTCTTTTTACATCAGCAAATTTTACATTGAAGCATACACACCTGTTTATAAACATAAAAGATATTAAAATTCTATTCCAAGTCTTGCAGGAATACCTTCATCAAAATAATGCTTAACTTTTTTTAACTCTGTTACAAGGTCAGCTTTTGCTTCCAATCCATCCCAAAGTTTATGTCCGGTCATTACCATTTCAAATCTTCTTTTCTTGTTGTAAAGTTCAATTAGATTTTCTACATCTTCTTTACTTAATAAATGATATACAACAGCGGCTATAGCTTCATCAAGTACTAATAAATCCAAATCACCTTTTTCAATTAGTTCTCTGGCAATTTGAAGTCCCCTTTTTGCTTCATCAAAATCTTCATCTGTATTTTTGAATCTGAATGTCCCGTCTGCATTCATTCTTTCTGCACCAGTCGGATATAGTTCAATTGGAAATCCTATCTCTTTCAGTTTCCTCAGAATAATTCTTTCGGCATAGTGTTCGTTCTGACCGTCATAGCCTTTATCGAATTGCACAATTGCAACTCTCTTTCCTACACCGAGCGCACGCATTGCCAGACCCATTACTGCAGTGGTTTTTCCTTTTCCATATCCGTAATAAATATGAAACATATGCTTATCCTCTTCGGATAAGTTTTTATATCCTTCGATAGTCTCTTTTATTTTTTCCTTGTACTTCGAGCCACCTGCTGATTTTGCTTCTTCTTTATTCATAGTTCAATTTACTAAATTATAACAAATGAATTTACCCAATAGTTTAGCTTTCTCTTCCGTTATTTTATTAATGTCATTTTCTTTATAGAAGAAAATGAAGTTGTATTCAGCTTATAAAAGTAAACTCCCGATGAAAGGCTTGATGCATTAAAGTTAACTTCGTAGCTTCCTGCATTTTTATTTTCATTAATAAGGTTTTCCATCTCTTTTCCGCTTAAATCAAACACCTTCAAGCTTACAAAATCATTTTTAGGAATTGAAAATCTGATAGTAGTAGACGGATTAAACGGATTAGGATAATTCTGTTTTAGCACATATCCTTTCACAATTTCTGAAATATATTTTACATCTACTGTAGAGGTTACATCAAAAATAACTCTGCGCGGCGCTACACCTGCAGCAAATGTCTGCTGTAAGTTTCCCGATGGACCGTAAATATATAAGCTGCCTGACACAATAAAATTCTTAGCATCCAGTACAAAGTGTTTGTTATTTGTATAATCATAATTATATCCGTAAAAATATGACGAGGCAGGTGAAGGATTAGTTATAAATGTACTTACCTGACGTGATACTAAGTTCAGACATGAAATGTTGTTAGCGTAATCAATGAAGTATATATTATCAGAATTTTTATCAACTGCTATATCTTTATCAAAGCCTCCTGCTATGGAATATG
>JBHEKU010000258.1:0-5135 GCA_041859205.1 Ignavibacteria bacterium
TTAAATAAATTATTATTTATTCCTTCAGAATAATTTTTAACGGATGAATTGTATAAATTTATTCTTACTATTCCTTTGTTTGTTCCCATCCAGAGATTTACTCCGTCAGAAAGCAAGGAATTTATAACGGAGCTTTGAAAATTCCCTTCCCTTATTAAACTGACTTTATTTTCTTTGAAATTAAAAATATTCAACCCCCCGGCAGTTCCAAGATATAGTTCGTTGTCATCTTTTTGAAGAATTGAATAAATATAATTATTGCTGATGGTATTTGTGTCGTTTAAAGTTTTTGCAAACCTGCTGAAATTATTTTTATCTCTGTTAAATTTATTCAGACCTGCATATGTACCTGCCCATATATTATTTTCCTTATCTTTATACAAAGATAGAATTGCATTATCGCTTAAACTACTCATGTCATCAGGAATATTTCTGTAACTTATAGTATCATTTGTCACAGAGTTTATAAAATATAAACCATTTGTTGTACCGGCAGCAATATTACTTCCGTCAATTAAAAGCTTTGTAATTGAAATGTTCGGAAATATTAATTTTTCTTCAGCAGGATTTGGTATCTTTAATATCCCGTTATCAGTTCCCAAAAATAGATCATCTCCGTCCTCCGATATTGCATTAACGGATGAAATATTGTTTTTCAGATTTACCTTTGCTAATGTTTTAGACTTCTCATCAAATTCAAACAGCCCGGAGCTGCTGCCAAGTAAAATTCTATCCTTATGTCTGTCATAAAAAACAGATTTTACATTTCCTATATTTATTTCGTTTAGGGTCTCTGAAAAATTCAAAAAATTCTCATTATTGTTTACAACTTTGTATAAACAGTTTTCGTAGGAACTTATCCACAGGCAGTTCGATATATCACAAATCATTGCAACACACTCTGAAGGGCCTTTGGCAGTGAGGGATAAAAGTATCTTTGAAAATTTAATCAGCTTAGGATTGTATTGATAAACATTATTTGATGAACAGAAAAATAAATTCCCCTTTCTGTCCTCACTTATTTCATACACAGTTGCATTGCCGGGTGCATCTACTGAAGTTGAATCAAACATCTTTTTATTAAACCGATATTCGCCTTTTCTTATATCATCGGCTTTAATCATGCAAATTCCGCGCTGAATCATTCCCGCCCAGAGGTTTCCCTGTTTATCACAGTAAAGCCCTCTTACAACATTTCCGTTTATTGAATCAATATCCGGGTTACGCTTAAAATTATCAAACTTAGTTCTGCCGGAATTAAATCTGAATAATCCTCCCATGTAGCTTCCAATCCACAAATTATTTTCTTTGTCACATGCCAGAGAAAATATATAATTGCTTTTAGTGTTACCGTTAAAATCTCTGAAGGTTGTAAAAAAATTATTTTCAAATTTGCTTAATCCGTTCTGAGTTCCAAACCAAAGCACACCGGAATTATCTTCAGCAATTGACCAGACTGTGTTATTACAAATACTGTTAGTGTTTTCTTTATGAATAAAACGGATGAAGGAAGAAGTTTTTGCATCGTAACGACTTACTCCCCCAAGAAAAGTACCAAACCATAAGTAACCTTTGCTGTCCTCAAAAATACTTATAACGTCATCATTCCCGATTGAAGTCGAATCGAAAGGATTGTACCGGTAAGAAATATAATTTACTCCGTCGTATCTGTATAAGCCGTACATAGTGCCGAACCATATGAATCCTTTGCTATCCTGATAAATTTTATATACAAGATTTGAAGGGAACCCTCCTTCGGCATCAATTTTCTCGACTTTATATTGTTCTGCAAAAACTTTTTGAGAGAAAAAAATGCATGAAAGCAAAATTATTGAGCACAATAGTTTCATACACTAATTTTCATAATTGACAAACAATATTCAATCTCATATTTGTGAGATATAAAATAAAGCCAGTTATAAATTAGTTTTTTTATATATTTTGAACAGAATAAGTATTAAGATGAGTTACGGGATTTTTACAAAATTAAGAACCGATTTTATTATTATATTTGCATTATACATGTTAGCAATCCGTTAGCACTATTACAATTTTTGTGTCAAAATTCTATTTTTTAGGTGAGTTAAAAGTTGAAAAGTAGAAAAAAATTCGATATTTCAATTGTCAGAGAACTCTTTCACAGTGAAAACACGGGTTCGAATCCCGTTGGGACTGCAGATAAAAAGCCTTGTAAATAGATTTTTACAGGGCTCTTTTATTACATACACATTTCTACTCCACCATTTTTGCTGATATGTGACTTTAGAGAAATGCCTAAGCTTTATTGCTCACTTACATGAAGTTTATAAGAATTTGTGCTATTTGCGTTATCAATATATAACGTGTTTGCAAACCTTGTAAATAGTTTGTTTATCAATATAATATTTGCAATTTCCCACAAAATCCAGCGTGTTTTCGGCAAAATTTCTTTTTGCTATTGAGGTACGATTGGGGTAACTTGGTTCAGCTTTAAAAATAAAACAACCCCTATGTCAAAAACACTCACACTTGTATTTGCATTCCTGTTGAGTATAATGAGTGCAAATATTTTTTCAGGCAGCGCATTCGCGCAGGACTTTTCAACAAAGACAGATTTCACTACAGGCACTACTCCTTATTCAGTTTCATTTGGCGATTTAAACGGCGATGGAAAAGCGGATATGGTTACAGCAAATTTCGGAGAGAATTCATTTTCAGTTTTATTAAACACAACAACTCCGGGAGCATCAACACCGACTTTTTCAGCTAAGACAGATTTTACAACCGGCTTAGGTACCTATTCAATAGCTATCGGCGACCTGAACGGAGACGGAAAATCTGATATTGCAGGAGCAAATTACAATGAAACTTCAGTTTCAGTTTTTATAAACACAACAACTCCTGGCGCATCAACTCCGACTTTCACAGCGAAGACAGATTTTACAGCAGGAACAAATCCCGCATCAGTTACATTCAGTGATTTTAACGGAGATGGAAAACCTGATATGATAGTGGCAAACTATGGCTCAAATAATGTATCAGTTTTTTTTAATACAACAACTTCCGGAGCATCAACACCAACTTTTTCTGCTAAGACAGATTTTACAACGGGAACAGGACCGTACTCAGTTGCAGCAGGAGATTTTAACGGCGATGGTAAACCTGATATGGCAGCAGCAAATTATGATGCGACTTCTGTTTCAGTTTTTCTTAACACAACAACTCCCGGCGCAACTACACCAACTTTTTCTGCGAAAACAGATTTTACTGCTGGAACTAATCCGAGCACAGTTGTAATCCGAGATTTAAACGGTGACGGAGTACCTGATTTAGCTGTGGCAAATTACGGCTCAAGTTCAGTTTCAGTTTTGATGAATACAACAGCTCCTAATGCTTCAACTCCAACGTTTAGTGCAGCTACGGATTTTGCAACCGGTTCAGGACCGTATACAGTTACACTCGGAGATTTTAACAGAGACGGAAAACCTGATATGGCTGCGACAAATTACAACATAAATTCAGTATCGGTTTTTCTTAACACAACAACTCCGGGAGCTGCAACTCCGACTTTTGGAGCAGTATCGTTTTATACTACAGGAACAAATCCAAGCTCAGTTTCAATATGTGATTTAAACGGCGACGGTAAACCGGATATGGCTACGGGAAATGAAACTACAAATAACGTTTCTGTTTTTTTGAACACAATGACGCTGGGCGTATCACCTGCTTCGTTTACAGCTGCGACAAATTTTGCAACAGGAACAAGTCCAAGAGCTATAAAATTAGGCGACATAAATGGTGATGGAAAACCTGATATGATTGTAGGAAATAGTAATCTTAGCGCGTCTTCAGTTTCAGTCTATCTGAATACTACAGCTACCGGGGGAGCTATACCAACTTTTACTGCAAAGACGGATTTTAGCGTTGCGGGTAGTGTGCTTTCAATTAATATCTGTGATATTAACGGCGATGGTAAACAGGATATTGCAGGAGGAAATTTTAGCCCAAGTAATTTTTCTGTTTTGATAAATACAACAACTCCCGGGGCATCCACTCCAACTTTTTCTGCTCGGACGGATTTTGCTTCCGGCACTGGCAATTCGGGAAGCGCATTTGGAGATATTAATGGAGATGGTAAACCTGATTTAGTATCAGCTAATAATTCAGGTGGTTCAGTATCAGTTTTACTAAATACTACAACTACAGGCAGCGCAACCCCAACTTTCGCCACAAAGGTGGATTTTACAACGTCAACATTTTCTCAATTTGTATCAATCGGCGACTTAAACGGCGACGGAAAACCGGATTTAGCAGTTGCTGTTTCCAATTCTAATATATTTTCAGTTCTATTAAATACTACACCTACAGGAAGCGCGACACCTACTTTCTCTCCAAAGACAGATTTTACAGCTGGGAATTCACCCAGAACTGTATCAATCGGCGATATAAACGGCGATGGAAAACCGGATTTAGCAGTATCAAACTTTACTGATAATTCAGTATCAGTGTTACTGAATACGACAACAGTAGGCGCAAGTACTCCATCATTTTCAGCAAAGACAGATTTTACAACCGGTGTCGGGATAACTTGTGTATCAATCGGCGACTTAAATGGAGATGGAATGCCTGACTTAATTACAGCAAATTTAACTGCAAGTTCACTTTCAGTTCTTCTCAACACGACAACTCCGGGCGCATCAACACCTGCTTTTTCTGCAAAAACGGATTTTGCGGTAGTAAGTCCAAGGTTATTAACAATTGGCGACTTAAACGGCGATGGTAAACCCGATTTAGCAGCGCCAAATAATGGAGCGGGAAATACAGTTGCAGTTTTATTTAATACGGCGTCATTGCCATTGCCGGTAGAACTTGCATCGTTTACATCAAGCATAAATAGTAATAACGTTACTTTAAACTGGAGCACTACGCAAGAGCAGAACAATAAAGGATTCGAGATAGAAAGAAATTCGTTCGGCGCAGGATGGAAAAAGATAGGATACGTTGAAGGGCACGGTACAATAAATACACAACAAAATTATTCTTTCAAAGATAATAGTTTGAACACGGGGAGATATAGCTATCGCCTGAAACAAATAGACTATAACGGTAATTTTGAGTATTACGAGTTATCTAATGAAGTTGCCATAGGGGTTCCT
>JBHEKU010000029.1:0-3136 GCA_041859205.1 Ignavibacteria bacterium
GGCAGATGTTTTTGCTGAAAGAACTCAGGGCGGAACATACATTGATATAGATATTAACAGAAGCGTAATTTCAAGATATGGACTGAATATAGGTGATGTTGAAGATGTGATTGAAACTGGTATTGGGGGAATGACACTTTCAAAAACAGTGGAAGGCAGAAGAAGATTCCCGATACGAATAAGGTATTTAAAAGATTACAGGCTTGATGTTGAAGCATTAAAAAAGATTTATGTAAAATCTCCTGCACCAATGAATTCACAAATTCCATTAGGTGAGCTTGCGGATATTAAAATTACAAGCGGTCCCCCTATGATTGGCTCTGAAGATGCACAGCTTCGCGCAATAGTTTTTCTCAATGTAAGAGATAGAGATATGGGAGGTTTTGTAGAAGAAGCAAAAGAAAAACTTGATAAAGAATTACTCCCGATTATGCCTAAAGGATATTACTATACATGGAGCGGTCAGTGGGAAAATCAGGAAAGAGCAAAAGCAAGATTAACATTAATTATTCCAATTGTGTTTATTATAATTTTTCTGATGTTATATTTTACATTTAAGAATTTTCTTGAAGCTGCTTTAGTAATGCTTTCAGTTCCGTTTGCTCTTATCGGCGGAGTGTATTACATGGCTATACTTGATCTTAATTTCTCTGTAGCTATATGGGTAGGTTTCATAGCATTGTATGGAGTAGCAGTTGAAACAGGTGTGATAATGGTAATATATTTACATGAGGCTCTTGATAAAAAATTAATTGCAAAGAATAATAATTTATCACAGCAGGATTTAATTGATGCAACTGAAGAAGGAGCAATTTTAAGACTTCGCCCTAAACTCATGACCGTTGCTGCTGCGTTGTTTGGATTAGTGCCCGTTATGTGGGCGACTGGAACAGGCTCAGACCTTGCAAAACCATTAGCAGTGCCGTTAATAGGAGGAATTTTAACTTCCGCTATTCACGTTTTATTCGTAACACCAATAATTTTTGTAATGATAAAAGAAAGATTCCGCAAGAAAGGAACTCTTAAGCCATCCAACATGGCAAAATTTATGGTGCATTAAAAAAATTAATCATTAATAATTTACTCAAACTCTATGGAGCATAATCATCACAGTCACGGCCATTCAAATCCTCCTATGGGACATACAGGACACAATCACCATCAAATGATGGTTAATGATTTCAGAAAAAGATTCTACGTTGTCCTTATTTTAACTATTCCGATTATGGCTTTGTCACAGATGATACAGCAATGGTTTAGTTTTAACTTGAGCTTTTCCGGTTCAAATTATGTTTTATTAACTCTATCTACTATAGTTTTTTTCTATGGGGGATTTCCTTTTCTAAAAGGATTAGTTGAAGAACTAAAAGAGAAAAATCCCGGAATGATGACTCTTATAGGTTTCGCAATCACAGTGGCTTTTGTTTATAGTGTTTCGACAGTGTTCGGATTAAAAGGGATGGATTTTTTCTGGGAGCTTACCACGCTTATACTGATAATGTTACTCGGACACTGGGTAGAAATGAAATCAGTTATGGGTGCGTCAAGAGAATTAGAATTATTAGTCGATTTAATGCCTTCGGAAGCGCACTTAATTATTGGTGATGATGTTAAAGAAGTTAAAACTGATTCATTAAAACCCGACGACATAATTTTAGTGAAACCGGGTGAAAAGATTTCCGCCGATGGAATCATCTCTGAAGGTGAAAGTTATTTGAACGAATCGATGCTCACAGGGGAATCAAAACCCGTTTTGAAAAAGATTAACGATAAGGTAATCGCTGGCTCCATAAACGGAAACGGTTCATTAAAAATAAAAGTAACTCATAATTCTAAAAATTCATATTTAGCTCAGGTTGTAAAACTGATTGATGATGCACAAAAAGCAAAATCGAAAACTCAATTGCTTGCAGATAAAGCGGCAAGATGGCTTTCAGTAATAGCTATACTTGCTGGAGTATCGACATTTCTCTTCTGGTGGTTTGACGGTCAAAGTTTAGCATTTGCCATTGAGAGAATGGTAACGGTAATTGTAATTTGCTGTCCTCATGCACTCGGTTTAGCCGTTCCTTTAGTAGTTGCTAAATCAACAGCACTATCTGCGAAAAATGGTCTATTAATTAAAAACAGAACTCAATTTGAGAACTCAAGAAAAATCACTACACTTGTTTTCGATAAGACAGGAACTTTAACAGTGGGTAAGTTTGAAGTTTCAAAAATAAAATCCTTTATTGACGGAATAAATGAAAACGAACTGATAAGACTTGCTTCCGGATTAGAACAAAACTCCGAGCATCCAATTGCAACAGGAATAATAACGAAAGCAAAAGAGCTTAATGTTTCAGTGCCAAAAACTAAAAACTTCAAAGCTCTAACAGGAAAGGGAGTTGAAGCCAAAGTCGATGGGAAAGAAATAAAAATTGTAAGTCCGGGTTATTTAAAAGAAAATAAATTATCATTAGATAAGAGTTACGAATTTGATAATACAGAAACGGTAGTGTTCGTTATCATTGATAATAAACTGTCCGGATACATTTCTTTATCAGACTCAATTCGCCCTGAATCTTATGAAGCTATAAAAATGCTTAAAAAACAAAATATAAAAACTGTTTTATTAACAGGGGATAACAACAAAGTTGCAGAAAGTGTAAGCCAGAAATTAAACATGGATAGCTTTATTGCAGAAGTTCTTCCGCATGAAAAACTTGGAAAAATAAAAGAGCTTCAATCCAAAGGAGAATTTGTTGCAATGACTGGTGACGGAGTAAATGATGCCCCCGCTTTAGCACAAGCTGATATTGGTATAGCAATAGGAAGCGGAAGCGACATTGCAGCGGAAACAGCAGGGATAGTTTTAGTAAACAGTAATCCATTAGATGTTGTGAATCTTATTTTATTTGGAAAGGCGACTTATAAGAAGATGATTCAAAATTTAATTTGGGCAACTGCGTATAATGTTGTAGCTCTACCTTTAGCCGCAGGTGTGTTATACAAGCAAGGAATATTATTAAGTCCTGCAATGGGAGCTGTGCTTATGAGCTTAAGTACGGTAATTGTTGCTATTAATGCAGGTTTTCTTAGAGTGAATAAAATTCTCCTCAAAAATCCTAGATAAATAGAACGGCTGAATGATGCG
>JBHEKU010000175.1:0-3063 GCA_041859205.1 Ignavibacteria bacterium
TATCACTTATTACTATTTTCTGATCTGACTTTTTTCCGCCCTTGAATTTTATTTCAATTACAATGTCTTTTGAATATCGATTTTTAGCTGCATATTTTTCTGCAGCATCGATGCTATTATCGATGTACTCCATCAGGACGCGATACTCATCAGTATATATCAATGACTGCTGAAGTATTGCAGCGTTGTCGTATTTTATTTTCTGTTTGATCATTTTTAAAAGTTTAAAAAGGGGTGGAAGGTATTACCCTTCCACCTACCTTTATTGATTAAACAACAGCAGGTGCTGTTGGTATAGTTTTTGGTCTACCTCTTTTCTTTGGAGTAGGTGGTACAACTGCCTCCGTTTGACTCGGTGCAGGTTGTTGAGCCACTACTTCAGGAGCAACCGGAGGAGGAGCAACCGGAGGAGGAGGATTTGTAATTAGAGAGATTTTATTATGTGCGTATTTATTTCTGAACTGAGCGACCTTATCAACGATGCCGCATCTCTTTGCATCGTATGCCGATAATTTTGCTTCGCTTACAATAAAGTCGAGTATAGTTTTTCTTCTTCCTGTAAGTACAGATAATGTGTCGTAAATTACCTTGTCATCAGTTGATAACTCCGATGCTTTAGTGCCCGGTTCATAAGGTCCGTTCACACTTAAAGTAACCGTAGCTCCGGATGATGCTTCTCTACTTCCTGGTTTTCCTGCTGCAACAAACATTGCACCAATAGGACTATTATCGCCACTTATCACCGGCAATAAGTCTACATTAAGTGCTGAATGGGTTACCATAACAATTTCAAGTCCATGAGATATTGGACCAGTTATGTCTCGAAGCATAGCTTTTAAATCCTGCTTCCCGGAATTTGATGAATCCAGTTTCTGGATTGTGCTTATATACCCAGACGTCTTGGATTTATTCAGGTCGTTCTCGAGCTGAATTGTGTTTATTGAACTCATTTAAAAATTCCTTTCCTCCGCATAAGCGGAGATGTTTAATTATATAGTAGGGCTCAGAGTCCTACCCAAAGCCTATAAAAGTAGGTTTGTTTAAGAAGAGAGGTTTTGAGCTTACAATTATAATTTATTGATTTACATTAGTTAAGGAAGGTAAACACCCAAAAAATAGCTTTAAAAATGTTTTAAGAGGATAGATGGGAAAGATGTAACTTTAGGAGGAGTCTTTGAATAAAGTTTTGGATCAAAACTTAAAAGGAAAGCTTTATATATAATTTTAAAAAGATTATATAACGATTGATTTTGGCATAAATTAAAAATCATGAAATGAAAATAAACATAGAATAATGCTTTGGTTTTATAAAACTATTCCTCCTCATCATCTCCCCAAATTGGATCCTCAGTTTCAAATTCCTCCAAATTATCATACTTCAATCCCTTTGAAATTTTCTGACTTTTATCTGGATATTTTTTTAATTCTTGTGTCGATTTACTCATATCGTTTAAAATGTATTTTGATTTTTCTTGCCAGGCAAGTAAAAGTTCGGTACCAAGGTCTTTCGTTTCATCCTTCGTTTTCAAATTTACATTATTTGTGCTGTTAGAACTTGTATATTTGGAAACAGGTATCCTCCATCTTGCGAATTCTAATTGAAGAAACTCCCCAAAAGATTCTGAAAATAAAAGCTGTCTTATTGCATGAATAGTAAGTCCTGATACACTTTTGAACTCTTCATTTTTAGGAAGTCTTTTCAAAATTTTTGAAAGCCGGCAATATTTTTTGGCAACTTTCTGTTCATCTTTGTTTCCAAAATCTTTATTAAAAAACTCAGTATCACGCTTTATCATTATACTCCATGGGAATTTCTTGTTTACAATATCGTAATCAGACTGCTTATAGGACAGTAATTTGTTAACCATACTATCCATTATCTGAATGAAGTTTTTGGCTAATAACTGATTATGCAAGATTTTCATTTTGTTATTAGTAATATTTTCAATTCTTTTCATGTCCTCCTTTGTAATTACTTTCTTCCCAAATTCTTCAAATAAGTTGTAAAGCAGCCTGTTCTTAGTTGGCTGCCAGGTAGTCCATTCATTAGTCCTTCCATTTTCTTCATCTGCGTAATGTTCAATAAGTCCGTCATTGTATATTTTTTCCTTTAATTCTACATACTCCTTTAGAAATTTATTGCTTCTGGGTTTTCTTCTTTTTTTCTGTTGCATTTATTTACAGGTGAATATTTAAACTAGAATCAATAATTTTAAGTTTAGGAAGAGACGGCATATTGCAGTACCAAAATCTCGAAAGAGTGATCGCTGCAATCTTTTGCTCTTCCTTTTTTATTTTATCTTTGAATTAATTTCTTTTCAAACTATTGAATTTGTTAGTAAAATTAAATTGTAATTGTATTCATATATTTGAACTTTCTTCATAAACAGAAAAACTATGAAGTAGATTTTATTTTATGAGGAAATCATGATAGCCCAACTTTCATAAGGCGTTCTGTACTAGCAAGGAACTGAATTTATGAAAAACCGTATTGATTCACTAACTACTCAACCAGGTCGTGGCGCTGCATTCCTGCAAAATTTAGTAGATTTTCCATATTCTGCAAATTAGCCTCTCAACCGTATAGTATTACAATATGTTAAATTTGGATTGAGTTTTAAAATTTAGTATATTTGTACATACCCAATAAGACCGTGACTCACGCAACTAAGAAAATCTGCATTTCCTTATTGGAATCCGCATTTTCTGTCCCTTGATATTTTTGAGTTTCAAATCTGCCCACTTTTGCTCGATTTGTGATCACTTTTGTCAAATGCTATTTTAGAAGTATTATACAACTTTTAAACTAGAATAGTATTATGACAAAGAAATTAAATACGACTCCTGAGCTAAGCAACCTGACCGATGACGAGATTTACTACCAAGGGGAGCGGTTCATAAAGAGCCTGGCTGAAGTGATTGAGCTAGGCAGATCAGCACTGGGTACCAGCTATGAGTTCCGGCTGATTGAACAAGGTTACCTGGGCTTGTTAAAGAAGTTCAAGACTGAGGAAAGGATTGCAGCGTGACATGTATACTCATTTACTTAATCTTGAACAAAGG
>JBHEKU010000186.1:0-27544 GCA_041859205.1 Ignavibacteria bacterium
TATGGTGCCAGTCTTTACAGGTAATTTTATCACCGAACCATTGGTGAGTTAGTTCGTGCGCAATTATATCGTCGCTCCAGTATCCCATGGAAGAAATTGTCTGATGTTCCATGCCGGCCAGTCTGCCGAATTCAACATGTCCGTATTTTTCTTTTATAAAAGGATAGAGCCCGTATATTGACGAATAAAAACTCAGCATACCAATTGTTTTATCTATCTGTGGTTTTAGTGTGGTAAAGTGTTCGGGATAGATAAAATTATTGAACGGCATTGAATCAGTAGGAGAATATTTAAAGTATAAATCATACTGTATATAATTTGTAACAGCAAGCGATATCAGATAATTTGCAATAGGATATGACCCGTGCCATTTAAATGTCTTCGTTCCGTTGACGTTTGTTGTAACTTCCTTTAACAGACCGTTAGATACCGCTGTAAAATTTTCAGCGCACGTAAGCCATACATCGCATGAATCTGCCTTATCATCCGGTACATTTTTACAGGGAAACCAGTCACTCGAGCCAAAAGGCTCACTTAATGTCCATATCACGGGAGTGCTATTATGGCTGCCAAACTCAAAGCTTCCGAAGCCTGTTGGGTCAGGCAGTCCGTGATAAAAAACTGTTATTGATGTTAGTTCATTTTGAGTGAATGAACGAGGAAGTGTAATCTGAATTTTATCGTTAGTATGTGAGAAGCTTGTTGCTCCTGCCGTTAAAGTGATTGAATCAACGGTAAGAACATTGCTCAAATCGTAGAATAAAGAATTAATGGCAGCAACGGTTACTACAGAATTAATGGTAACCTTGCCAATTAATAAATTCGGAGCTGTTTGCAGAGCAAGCTCAAGCTTATAATAATTTACATTTATAGTTGTATCGCTTTTATAATTAGCGATATTACGGAAATTTTTTTTAATGTGAAAATTTTTCTCAAGCTCTGAAACGGACATATCATTTTTGAACTGCCCGAACAGATTAATACCGTAAAGAAAAAAAACTATTATAAAAATATTTTTCACATTGAGAAAGTTTATCAGTTTAGTTCCTGAGTTTTAAATTTATCCCATTGTTCTTTTGCATACCCAAGAAAGCTTTTCGGAGCTTTATCGAAAGATGCATCTACTTTGTAATCTCCGCCTTCTCTTGTAGTCTTGCCGTCAACTTTATATTTCAGCTCATTTGTTCCTCTTAAAGCGTACTTATCTTTTCCTTCGTGCATCATTAGCTTTAAGTCATCAGGGCTTACATCACCTTTGCAGGACATTCTGTAAAGGAATGTAGTTTCAGCAATTCCATTTTCATTCATATCAGTTACCGTTAATGAATTAGGATTGTAGTTCAAAGCCAAATCAAGCGGGCAGTCTTTTACAAAATCATTTATCTGCCAAAGCACAGAATTTTCACCTGACTTTAAAATATAATTATATGCAAACAATTCTTTTGAAATTGCTTCATTGCCGTCTTTATCGGTTCCGTTCTTAATTTCTGTTTCAGTTATTAAAAGTAAGTTCTCTCCGTTAGCATCTTTCCATCTTGCGCCGCCCATTACTTTGCCTTTGAATTTTACATCTGAAGGAATATCTTTCTTATCAAATTTTAAAACTTCAAGCTTTCCGGTAGTCTGCCCTGTGGCTTCAGGAGCTTTCTCTGTTTTGGTTTCAACTTCTTTCTTCGGCTCTTCTTTTTTAGTTTCGGTTGTCGGCTTTACTTCATCCTTTTTACCACACGAGTAAAGTGAGAATGTTACAAGAACTGCAAGAATCAATACGATATTTTTCTTCATAGAAGGGACTATTTTGATTTATATAATTAATTAAATTTAATTCAAATTGAGACAACAAGAAATTCAACTTTTTTGCGTCTAAAGGTTTAATGAGAATATTTCTGACCATATCTATTTTTTGCACTGTGCTGCTTTTTTCTTCATGCGGAAGCAAAAAGCAAAATGCATCCATACCCGACCTCTCTCAGGCGAACAATATGAATATTATGTTCAAAATGGATTTTGACTCAACTGCTAAAATGAATATAAAGACCGTCCCAATCAAAGAAGCAAAAAAAATGCTTGAGATGAAAGAGCTTCTTAACTCAGAGCCCTTTCCATACATTTACTGCGCATCATCCGGCGCTATGAATTTTTATACAGACAGCACGCTTATATATAGCTTTGCATTTAACACAACTCCCGAACTGAGACACATTGCATACACTTATAATAGTAAACTGATTGCAGTAACGCTCAGCGAAGAGCATGCAAAGTTTTTAGAAAGCTTTAAGAAGCAATAATTTTTATTTAATTTCTGTGTTCTTTGTGAAACGCTCTGTGCTCTCTGTGGTTAAGTATCACCGCAAGTTTTTTATAAAAATTTCATCTAACTCTTAAAATAGAAAATTATCCCCAACACATGAAGAATCTGAAAAAAACAATTTTATCTATTTTACTTCTGGCAGCAACTATTGTTTACTCTCAGCCGGAACTGGTTAACTGGAGGCAAAATACATCAGGCGCTGTCGGCTACAATAACCTTCCCGCTAATGTTCAGCAGGTATTTTATTCAACTAACTTTGTTTATGTAAAAGCTTCAGGGATACCTTCTTATACCATAGGTCCCTGGGCAATGAATCCTAACGTTCCGACAAATCAAAGCTGGACATTTAAAATTCCGCGCTTTCCTGTTCCTAATAGCGGAACTTTAACAACAGTCGGCGGCGGACAGATTGGCGTGCTGGTAAATGGAGTTGTTCTATTCAATGCAGGAGATGCAATGACTTACAATAACGGAGGTATATGGCACAGAAACGCGCAGTACTTTGAAGCAACAAGTTTTGATACATCGGGCGGACATCCTGCCCCGGGAGGTGTGTATCATTATCATATCAATATGAAAAAATTATATACTGCCAACGCAAGCCAGCACTCGCCATTGCTGGGATATATGTTTGACGGATATCCAGTTTACGGCTCTTATGCATACTCAAATACAAACGGCACAGGCGGAATACGAAGAATGAAAAGCGGTTATGTAAAAAGAAACATTACAACAAGAACAACTTTACCCGATGGAACAGTTCTTCAGCCCAGCCAATACGGTCCTGCAGTGAGTACACAATATCCTTTAGGATGTTTCTATGAAGATTATGTATTGACAACTACAGGCGTTGACCTTGATAAACACAACGGAAGGTTTGCCGTTACACCTGAATATCCTGCCGGAATTTATGCTTACTATTTAACAATCGATGAAGCAGGAACGCCGGAGTACCCGTATGTTGTTGGACCGACTTATTATGGTGTAGTTACTGCCGGTAATACGCCTCCCGGCGGTCACGTTACAATCAGTGAACCCGTTACACAATATTTCCCGACAGTAATTGGAGAGAACACAACACCTGTAAATTTTACTTTGTATCAGAATTATCCTAATCCTTTTAATCCCGAAACAAATATTAAGTTCGATCTGGCAAAATCTGATTTTGTCTCTTTAAAAGTTTATGATGCGCAGGGAAGAGAAGTTGCAAACCTTGTAAATGAAAAGAAGGGCACAGGCTCTTATACGGTGAAGTTCAATGCAGCAAATTTTTCATCGGGAGTTTATTTTTATTCGCTGAAAACTGCAGGAAATACAATTACAAATAAAATGCTTCTTGTAAAATAACCACCCCTAACCTCCCGCCTTTTGCGGGACAGGCTCTCCTTAAAAAAAGGAGGGGAAATAAGTTGTAATAAATTAATTCAAACCCCAAAAAAGAAATCCCGCAGTTCGGTTTGAGCTGCGGGATTTTTATATAGAAAAAAGCAGCACTCTGGTTACGAGATTGCCAAAAACTTCAATGATTTATGGTATGAAGTGTCTCAAAAAGTACACACTGCGAAATAATATGCAAAATAACTCGTTTGTTAAAACAAGTATTTATTTTTAACTGTAATCCAGACATAAAAGTCAATAGTGATATTTTTTGAAAGTATTTGCAACTTTTTGATTTTTGTTTTAATTTTGAATGTATCTGGAAGGTATAAAAACAAAATCCGGGCTGGAACCCGGATATAAAATGTGTTTTTATTTCTTCAGAAAAATTAATTAGGTTGGCCACCAAATTAAAAAGACTATGTTATACATAGCCCTATTTTTTTTCTGTTTACAAAGTTAATGAACTTTGTCGTTAACTTCAAGAGGGAAAGAAATGGAATTACTATTAGCCCTAGATGAAAGAGGGAATTAAAAATCTCTAATTTAAGGAGAATACAAATGTCTAAAGGTAACGAACAAACATCTAAGCGTGTTGCGACTATTGCCTCAAAACTCCTGAGTAATCCAAATACTCCAGCAAAAATAAAATCAGTTGCTGCATCGGTTTTGACACAAAGTCCAAACAAAAAGAAATAACCATATTAGCGATAGCACAAATTAAAACGTGTGCTATCGTTAAACTAAAAAATTCTAAAAATTTAAAACAAATAAAAATGAAAACATTGTTGCAATGTATCGATCAGCTTATCGAAAACATAAGTGTGACGGACCGACAAGAAGAAAGTATAAAGGGTTCGTATGATAACTTAGAGGATAATTTATTTACAAAAGAAAACAATCTGCACGTTGTAAGGGTATTCCAAAGTGGTTCTTATTATAGAGACACTATTATACGACCATTGGATGATATAGATTTGTTTGCTGTTTTAAATACAGAGAAATACGAAGATGAATTTGGCAATCTTCCAACCCCACAGTCTGTACTTACTAGAATGAAAAATTATTTAAATAGTGTTGAAGATTATAAAGGTAAAGTGAAACAAGATCGACCTTGCGTAACCGTAATTCTAAGTGATAAAAACTTTGATGTTTTACCGTGTTTTAAAAACACTATTTCTGATTATTACTCAATGCCTAATGAGAATCTAACCGGATGGACTTTAACGTCTCCAATTGCTCATACAACCAGATTAGATGAAATTCACAAAAACAGAAAATACAAACTAAAATCATTGATAAAAGTTATTAAGTATTGGAATAGAGAAAACAATAAGTACATTCCTTCTTATCATGTAGAAGAAATAGCAATGAGCATTTTTGATTATTCTGATTTTAAAAATTATGAAGAAGGAATTTTAAAATGGTTCCAAAATGCTGCATTGTCAATTAATTCTTCAAAACTTAGATCATACGATGACTATGAAACGGTTGTAAAAAAAATAAATAAGGTTAAAACAAAATTAGAAGATGCTCACGAAAAATATGAAAAAGATAAACAAGGAGACGCACTTTTAATTTGGAAAGATATATTTGGAAAAGAATTTCCTACTGTTGATGTGGAGGAAGCTAAAAATTTTGGTCAGGCTCTGAAAGAAGGAACTTTAAAAATAGGTTCCACGGGTATGATTTCTACTACATTTGGAAGATCAATTTCTCCATCAACTGGACATTTTGGTGATGAAGTATAAAAAACAACCATACAATATCGAACAACAAGTTTTTGGAATGAAGAAGCTTTACCCTCAATTTAAAGTATTCAACAAAACTAAATATAGTGTTTCTTTTGTAGGAGAGCTTAAAGTCGCCGATGAATTTCAAAAATATAAAATCTCAATTAATTTTCGAGGTAACGATCACCCAATTGCTAAGGTTTTATCACCAAAATTAGTGGATAATCCACCTCACTATTATAAGGATCCTGGTTGCTTGTGTTTGTATCATCCTAGATTATTTAAATGGAAAAGAGAAAAATTAATTTCAAAAGAAATTATTCCATTGATTGCTACATGGATTTATTTTTACGAAGTTTGGTTGCAAACAGGGAAATGGTATGGTCCCGAAGCTCCTCACGATTTAAATGAATTAAAAAAGTTAGAACAATGAAAATATATTCTCAGCAAGAACTATTTGACAAAGCTAAAAAATTTGATAATGCTTCAACCTCATTTATAATAGCTTCAACAGTACTTACACTTTCTTCAATTTTGGTAGACAAATTTTATCCCGAATTAAGTTTGTTCTCAATAACTTTAAATACAATAAATTGCTTATCTATCATTGCTTATGTAATTGTAGATTGGCTTTTTCAGTGGAATAATATAAAGGGGAATATTCAAAAAAGATTAAATTTCGTTGATAACTCATTTGAAACTAATTTCTCTGGAACAAAACTGAAAGATTATTTTAGTAATGACAACTTAAAAGCAGGAATATATAAGCTAGCAGTTAATTCTTATGAAAATTGTCTTTTTACATTTGAGATTTCTCGAAGAATGCAAAAGAAAAATTGGATTTTCACTACTTTCATCTTAGCAATTTTTGTATTAAGTGCATGCTATGGGGAGCAATACATTATTTTTATCTTAATTCAATTATCATTACCAGTATTGCTAATTCAAAAATCGATTAGGCTTTCAATATTTGTCTTTCATGTTGAAACAATTCTTAAAAATTTTCAAAGTCTGTTTAGTGGTTTATTAACCGGAGATGAAATCGAGAAAAAATCTGGAGAGATACTGAGAAATATTATAGATTATGAGGCTATTATTTCTTGGGGAAGCATACCTTTAGATTCTAAAATTTATGACACAATAAATCCGGAACTTTCTAGTTATTGGGAAAATTGTAAGAAAGATTACAAAATAAAAACAAGCGAATCCTAATACACCTCGTTATCCTTCACATCAATCGGAGATTGTATCACGCGCGCGCCGGCGCCGAAGGTAAGGTAGCTCCACATCCACGTAAGCAGAATGGAAATTTTATTTTTAAATCCGACAAGATAAAATATGTGCAGACCTAGCCATGAAAGCCATCCGAAAAATCCCTTATACTTCAGCTTTCCTATTTCAGCAACGGCATCTTTTCTTCCTATAGTAGCCATCGAACCTTTATCTATATAACGGAACGGCTTTCTCTCTTTTTTACTTATATCGTTAACTACAGTTCGCGCAACGTATCTTCCCTGCTGCATTGCAACGGGTGATACTCCCGGGAGCAAATGCCCGTCCTGAGTAAATGCCGCCATATCACCTATCACGAAAATTTCGGGATATGCTTCAAGCGAGCAGAACTGATTTACGATAACTCTTCCCGCTCTGTCTATCGGTACATCAAGTGTTTTTGTAAAAGGAACTGCCTCTACACCTGCCGCCCAGATTATTGTACCGGCTTCAAAATCTTTTCCTTCAGTAAAAACTTTTCCTTCTTCAATATTATTTACGCGAGTGTTCAGGTAAACTTTTACTCCCCGCTCTTCGAGACTTTTTCTTGCATAATCTGAGAGACTTGCATCAAATGAAGCAAGCAGACGCGGTCCGCCTTCTATTAAACTAATTTCTGCTTTTGATGTATCTATTTTTCTGAAATCTTTTTTTATGATATTGTGAGATAGCTCTGCTATAGAGCCGGCAAGCTCAACACCTGTCGGACCGCCGCCTATGATAATATATTTCAGAAGCTTTTCGGCATTCTCGGGATAATTCTCTGCATCTTCAAATGAGAAAAGAATTTTCTTTCTCACCTTCAAGGCATCGGTAAGATTTTTTAACCCGACTGTATATTTCTCCCAGTCATTGTGTCCGAAGTAACTCGTCTTCGCACCCATGGCAAGGACAAGATAATCATATTTTAGCGCGCGGTCATTGAAAAAGATAATGCGTTTCTCTTTATCGATATGTGTTACATTGGACATTATCACTGTAACATTTTCGTAACCTTCTGAAAGTGAACGTGCGGGAATTGCAATATCTGCGGGAGATAAAACGGCAGTCGCTACCTGATAAAGCAGCGGCTGGAAAAGGTGATGATTGGCGCGGTCAATGAGTGTTATTTTAAGTTCGTGGTACTTTGCAAGTTTTTTAACAGCCTGCAAACCTCCGAATCCTGCGCCTACTACTACAACTTCTTTTACTTCTTTCATAATTAGCCCTAAGTTATAATACGAAAGTACATAAAAATAGTTAAGGAAAATTTAAAGAATAAGTCAGAAGCTTTTAAATTTACCTTATTTTAATAGTACCATTCTCCGGGAAATCACAACACCGTTTGCTTCAAGCCTGTAAAAATATGTGCCTGAAGGTAAATTATGAGCATTAAAGGAAAATGAATAATCACCTGCGTTCAAATTTTCATTTAATAATGTTTGAATTTCTTTTCCCTGTAAATCAAAAATTGAAAGTTTTGTTATTGCCTCTTTATTGAGTGTGAAATTAATTTTGGTAACAGGGTTAAAAGGATTAGGGAAATTCTGAAACAGCTGAGTTGAAACAGGAATAGCAGAGCTGTTAAGATTTATTCCTACAGTAGTATCCCGCAGTTGATAAATTCTTCCGCTTGTATAATGACAAAAATAAAGTTCGTTATTTTTATCAGCTCCGATATTTGAAATTGTAAGATTTGTGTTGTAGAGCAATGTTCGTGTTGCAGTATTTACACCATCGTAATTCAAGTTCCAGATTTCACCCGAAACAAAATCAGTAAAAATATATTTTCCATAAAGAGCAGGCAGCTTACTTCCGCGATATACAAATCCTCCTATAATAGAACTAGCTTCACCTTTTGAGTGAAGATATTGAAAAACAGGCTTGCGCAACCCTGTCGTATCACAGTTTACTGAAGGGAAGAAACACTCGAAACCTTCCATTATTCTCCATCCGTAATTTATTCCGTTTTCTATAATATCAATCTCCTCTGCAATATTATTGCCTACATCACCGCACCATATTTTATTTGTAACGGCATCCTGAGAAAACTTCCAGGGATTTCTCATTCCGTATGCAAAAATTTCTTCGCGGTAGCCGTTAACATTTTGATAAAATGGATTTGTATTTGGAATAGAATAATTTCTGCCGCCCGATGTATTGTTTACATCTATTCTTAAAATTTTTCCATAAAGCTTTGTAAGATTTTGCGCATTATTATTCGGGTCTCCCTGCGGACCTCCATCTCCTATTCCTATGTATAAATAACCGTCGCTGCCAAAAAATAATTTCCCCCCTTTATGAACTTGTGTTGCTGCAGGTATATCCAATAAAATTAATTCACTGTTAATATCTGCGGAATCGGGATTTGCGCTGCTCACTTTAAAACGTGAGATAATCGTAGAAACCGGTTTTATTGTATTATAGACTATGTAAAAATATCCATTGTTCTGAAAATCAGGATGGAATGCCATTCCAATTAATCCCATTTCTCCTGCGAAATTTACACGCGGCTGAATGTTCATAAAAGATTTAGCAGATACAGTACTCTGGGAATTAGGGAAAACAAAAATTTTTCCATTTTGCGTAGTTACAAATATTCTGTTAGTTGCATCCGGCGAAGAGAGAAATTCTGTAACGAACTGAAAAGATAAATTAGGAAATGACTGAGCCACTCTGTACTGGGGAAATACTTTTGCAGCGGTAAAAATCAGAATAAAAAAAATTACGCTTCGGACATATTTCATATAATTCAACACTTACTTGAGCAATAGCGCTTATGAGAAAATTAATTTATTACCTCTAAAAAAAATATAAATAAAAAAATCCGAAAGCTTTCACCTCCGGATTTTTTTAAATAAAATATAATATTTTACAATTACTACTTTATAAGCATCATTCGTTTTACATCTGTGAAACCGTTTGATTCTAATCTGTAGAAATACATTCCGCTTGCCAGAGCAGAACCATTGAAATCATAACTATAGATTCCTGCCGCAAGCTGATTATTTACGATAGAGGCAACTTCTTTACCAAGAATATCATAAATTTTGAGCGAAACAAATCCGTTTTTCGGAAGCGAGAAATTTATTTTTGTAACAGGATTAAACGGATTAGGATAGTTCTGCATCAGTTCAAATTTTTCAGGGGCAAGTGTTAACGGAGTTTCAATACCTGTTGGTCCGCCCGCTGTAATATCATCAATATATGCATCATTGCCAAATACACTATATCCTGTAAATCTGACCATGTTTGTACCTGTAGGCATCAGGAATATTTTAGTTGCCCATTGAGCTGCAGTTGGTGTAAACTGTGTTTGCGATGCCGCCGTTGATAAATTGTTAGATGAATTTACTCCTAATTGCGGAGTTGTATTTGCCTTAAGTGTAATCAGTAAATTCCAGGTAGTGCCGCCGTTAGTTGATGTGAATACTCCCATTGAATCTGCAGCCAGCACTCCGCTTGATAAATAATATCCATGCGCATAATTGAATCTAAGATAGTTACCTGGAGCAGAAGGAAATACATTACTAGTAATAGATTGTGTTGTACCTGCCGATGCTGACCACATATTATATCTTGCAGAGCCGGTACCCGTACCATATCCGCTGGCTGTTTGTCTTGTCCAGTATGCAGTTCCCGTATATTGCAATGTCCATTGGTCAGGAGGGAAAGTTGCAGAGGCAAAATCCTGATTCAGCGCCATTAGCGGTGAACGTCTGAAAGTAATATTTCTTACAGGAGCAGTTGATAATAATGAGTCAGATGAACTGTACGCTCTTACTGCCCATTGACCTGTGATTGAATCTCCTGCAGCTACTCCAAGCCCTGCAATTATTGCATCAAGCTGAGCGGAAGTCATTGACAGTACTGAATCAAGACCCGAGTTATTTGCTAAAATTCTTAATGTAGTCGGTTCTCCGAACGTTCCGGTTTTATAGAGGAATCTATAAGTTGCACCTGCGCCGGATTTTGACCAGTTAAATGAAATTGTATTGGAACCATTCGCACTTGTCAGAATAGTTGCCGGTGAAGTTGGAGACGATAGAGTGAATGGAGTTAATGAAATCGCCTGTCTTCTGAATGTAATTGCTCTGGGTCCGTTGGTTGCCGATAAGGAATCAACACCTGAAGCTCCGGGAGCTTTGAATGCCCATACAGTATATTGACCAACTGCGGAGTCAGTTGCAGTTCCGTTATTTGTAAATCCCGCTGATGCAAGCATGGCATCCAGCTCACCAAGTGTAGTAGTGATGCTGTTTGAATTAGCAGGCATAGTTAATCTTCTTGTTGTAACAGTCGGATTTCCGAATACCCATTTATATGTAGCACCTGTTGCAGAAGTATCCCATGTTAAAGTTACAGGAGTATTGCTTCCCGGAACTGTAACAATTCTTGTGCTGGCAGGAGGATTTTGTAAATTAAATGCGCTTAAAGGATAAACCGCAGATTGAACCTTTACAGTATAAATCTGTGCAGGACCGCTTCTGTTATCCATCCAGAAAGGCCAGATAATATTATTGTGTGAAGCTACTGAAATATAATCTCCGTAGTATCCTGTTGCATAACCTGAAAGCGGAGCAGGTCTTTGAGCACGGTCAGAAACTCTGATATTATCCCATGCTCCTCCACCGTTATTTGAAACAGCAATATAAGTATTACATGAATCGTTATTTATGCAGTCTCTCTGGTCATAAAATACAACTGCAATTCTTCCGTTTGTCTGGTCAATTGTCATCCATGGGAAGAATTGATTTTTTCCGTTATTCAAAGCGTCGTTATTAACTCGTGATTGTGAGCTCCATGATGCTCCGCCATTCGAAGAATAAGCAAAACAAATGTCAGCATCGGAACCTGCAGGAGCAAGATTTCTTTGTGTCCAGGTTACATAAATGTAACCGTTTCTTGGTCCGCCGCTTCTGTCAATTGCCATCGAAGGGAATGAGTTAACGCGGATATTAGTGGTAAGAATATTTCCTCTGATACCTTTTATTGTTAGTGGAGTTAAAGGTGCGCTCCATGTAACACCTCCGTTGGTAGATTTTGTAAAGCCAATCAAATCCTCAACGTTAGCTGCACCGGTATTCGGGCAAGCCCAGATACAGTATACGGTGCCGTCAGGACCTACCTGAATGTTACAGCCTTGCTCATAGTGACTTGCTAACGGTGCGCCGATTTGCTGTTGCGCCGAATATGTTGCTCCGCCGTTTGTTGAATATGAAAGTACTGTAGGATTTGGTGATACAAATTGAGTCCAGACCACATATATTCTTCCGTAGTATGGGCTTGAAGGATTATCATCAACTGCCATATGATTTTTATCAAATGAACCTGATGAAGGGACTGTTATTCTACCCTGCCAGTTTGCACCGCCATTGGAAGAACGGTCTGTAACCATTATGTTATCAAAATAATTGAACAACATCGTTCCTGTTCTGTTGAATACACAAGCCGGATCAGAAGATATTGCAACTGAACCTGGTAATAAATCACCGCCAAGCCAGGTAGTACCTCCGTTTGTTGTATAGTAGTAACCCTGCCCGGGGTCACTATTTGCTCCGACAAAAACATAATTTGAGTTCTGTGTCCAGATGGAAGCTGAAAGCTCTGTTTGATTTCCGGATGTAGGAAGAATTCTGATATTGGGGTCGACCATATAGGTGCCGTTCACGGTTGTGATAGCTCTTTTTTCAGTATTAACGGGAACGTATCTTTCAGGTTCGACTTTGATTTTGGATGGGTCAAAGCCTTCAGGCTTCGCATTCATCCTCTGCTGCGAGTATCCTGCACTATGCATAATAATAGATGCAAGAATAAGGAGTAGGGTTCTCTTCATTTCTGAGGGTTTAGTTTTTATTACATTCTGAAATTAACGAATATTATACTAAACTGAACCTTAAAAAGACGGTTTTACCTATGGCGATTTTTAACAGGAAGGATTTATATACTAAGGGTTGTCTCAATTTCTGCAAGACGTTTTTCATCTTCAGGTGAATCAAGCCTCACTTCAATTTCAAGCTGCTCTTTATTAGAGCTGATATTAAACTTTCTTGTTTTATCAGTGGAAATAAAAGAAATAATTTTGTTAAAAAACTCTGAAGTAAATATAGGATGCTCTTTATTAGCAGGGAAAAACAAAGATGCTCCTTTACCTCTAAGGGTAATTTTTTCTAAACCAATTTCGGTGGCCTTAATTTTTATCGAAACTATCTTCAGAAGATTTTCAACATCATCAAGATATTCACCGAATCTGTCCCGCAGTTCTTTTTTAATCAGATCAAGTTCATCGTAAGTTTGAGTTTCAAACAATCTCCTGTAAATGTTTAATCGTTCAGTATCATTCTTAATATAATCCTTTGGTATTAATGCGTTGATATCGTTTTCAACAATTGCGCTTTCAACTTTAGTTGCAATTTTTAATTTTTCAAACAGAGTATCTTTTTTAACTTCGCCTGTCTTTTCTTTCTTTTCACGTTCTTCTTTGAAGAGCTCCTTAAATTCTGTTTCCTTTAATTCACTTACCGCTTCATCAATAATTGTAATAAACAGATCAAAGCCGACCTGATTTATAAATCCGCTTTGCTCTTTACCCAATAAATTTCCCACTCCGCGTATTTCCATATCGCGCATAGCTAAATTAAATCCCGAGCCTAAATCTGTCAGTTCCTCTATAGCCTGCAATCTTCTAAGCGCATTTCTTGTAAGCTTTCCGTTTTTTGGAGAAACAAAATAAGCAAATGCCTGCTGGTCGCTTCTTCCCACTCTGCCTCGGAGCTGATACAACTCCGCAAGTCCGTACATATTAGCGTTATTAATAATAATAGTATTTACATTGGAGATATCTAATCCTGACTCAATGATTTTTGTGCAAAGGAGAATATTTAATTTCTTCTCAATAAAATTTATAACAACATCTTCAAGCTCGCTTGGCTGCATTTGCCCGTGAGCAATGCCGATTTTAGCATTTGGAACATATTCTTTTATTGTATCACCCAGCAGATTTAAATTAGAAATTTTTTCATTCACAAAATAAACCTGCCCTCCTCTGTTAAACTCGTATTTGATAACATCTCCCAGCTTATTCCAGTCAAGCTTCATAATTTCTGTATTAATGGGCTTCCTGTTTTTAGGCGGAGTGTTTATAATAGATAAATCCCTTGCACCAAGCAAAGAGAAATTCAATGTTCGTGGTATAGGGGTAGCAGTAAGAGTAAGCGTATCTATGTTCGGTTTAAGCGCTTTTATTTTTTCTTTTGCCGCAACACCGAATCTCTGCTCTTCATCAATAATCATCAAGCCAATATCTTTGAACTTAATATCCTTAGATAAAATTCTGTGCGTGCCTATTAAAATATTTATCTTTCCTTCTTCAAGTTTTTTTAATGTTTCAGTCTGTTCTTTTTTTGTTTTTAATCTTGAAATAAAATCAACATCTACAGCAAAAGGATGAAGCCTGTCTCTGAAAGTATTATAATGCTGCGCCGCTAAAATAGTTGTCGGTACAAGAACTGCAACCTGTTTTCCATCCATAACTGCTTTGAATGCAGCGCGGACTGCAACTTCAGTCTTTCCAAATCCCACATCTCCGCATACAAGCCTATCCATCGGATTTTCAATTTCCATATCTGCCTTAACTTCTTCCGTAGCTCTGTATTGGTCAGGCGTATCTTCATACATAAAGCTTGCTTCAAGCTCCTTTTGCCAGTGAGTATCGGGGGAGAAGGCAAACCCTTTCTCGGATTTTCGTTTCGCATAGAGCAAAATCAAATCGCGCGCTATATCTTTTACACGTTTCTTTGTACGCTGCTTAATCTTATCCCATTCACCTCCGCCCAGACGCGTAATATCAGGAGCAGTTTCACCCGAACCCGAATATTTTTTTATTAAGTGAACGTAATTAAGATTTACAAAAAGCACATCGCCGCCTTTATATGAAAGCTGAACAACTTCCTGCGTATTATTGCCTACGTTTATTTTTTTAAGACCTGAATAAATACCTACTCCGAAATCCCTGTGTACAATATAATCACCTAACTTTATTTCTTTCAGCTCTTCAAAAGTAAGACCCTTAAACTTTGCCTTCTTCTTTTTTATTACTTTGAAATAACGCCCGAATATCTGGTGTTCGGTATAAACTAAAATTTTCGCATCGGGAAAAATAAATCCCAGCTGGAATGATTCCGGGATTACTTCAAACTTATCTTTTATTTTTCCTATAGGTACAAAAGGTTCTGTATCATCGGAGCGTTTATGAATGCTCCCGTCTTTTGATGTAACATTGTCATCATCAAAATCTTCTATTAAGGATTTTATTCTCTTACACTGATATTCATCGGAACATAGAATGTTTTCTTCAAAGCCCTGCGTTTTATATTCAGCAAGGTTTGTATGGAGTAATCTGATATTGGAATAAAACTCCGGCTGAGGCTTGGATTCAAAATCTATAAAGTTTTCGTTATCCGTTGCCCCAAGAGCAGAAATTGAAACAGTATTAAATCTCTTTAGCTTTTCAAAAATAGAAGTATCTTTTATCTCCTGCTGTAAAACACTTTCTTCATCAAAAATTATTAATGCATCTTCCGGCAGATAATCTAAAATTGTTTCTTCTTTGTATTGAGGCTTATCCGGCTGATACAAATTTTCATCTTCGGTGGAAGTCAGATTTATTCCGAGCTTTATACTTTCAATTTCTTTTATTGAGCGCTGGTTGGAAATGTCAAACTCTCTTATGGATTCAATCGTGTCTCCAAAAAACTCTATACGGATAGGTGTCTCATAGTTCTCAGGAAAAATATCTACTATACCGCCGCGGACTGAATACTCGCCTACTTCCTGCACAAAATCATTCTGATTGTACTGATACTTATTCAGCTTTGAAATCAAGTCCTCAAAACTATAGTCTTCATTCTTCTTTAACTCAATTAACGAATCCCGAAAAACTTCTTTTGATATAATTGAGGAAACGAGTTCGCTATGGTGTGAAAGAATTAAATATTCTTTATCGTTTGTTATGTCGGATAATGTTTTAGAAACTGCTTCATCATTTGTGCTTGCCTTAGTTGAGAAAATAGAAATCCCTTCGCTTTCCAGAAAAACGTCCAGATCTTCTTTTATTTTATTTACTCTTTCGCTGTCGAATGAAATCAAAAATATTTTTTTATTTTTGTTTTCGAATAAGTATGAAACAATAAACGAAATTAAAGAACCGTTTACTCCCGTAAGAGAAGTTTTCTTAGTATCTTTAAGCTGTAAAAGTGATTTGAACTTTTCGGATCTGTATAGTTTTTCTTTTATGCGGGAAATATTCATCTGAAATATATAAACAACAAATTATGGCAATAAATTCAGGAATAAAATTCAAAAAAAAGAGAATTTTTTCTTTCCTCGCAATGTTATTGACATATGAGAAGCAGATAATTAATTTATTGTATGCATGAAAAAATTATTAATATAGATCCGGAAATATTAAGCGGAACTCCCGTTTTCAACGGGACACGCATTCCTGTAAAAATTTTATTTGATTACGTTAAAGCGGGTGAACCCTTGGATGATTTTTTAGAGAATTATCCATCAATTTCAAAAGAACTTATGGAAAAAGTTTTAAATCTTGCAGGGAATATAGTCTCAAGCGGAAAATATGAATATGAAGATTCTATTTGATGAAAATTTTCCTAAGTTGATACGAAATGAATTAAAGGATTTCACTGTTTTTACTACGGGTGAAATGGGCTGGAATGGTATAAAAAATGGAAAGTTGCTGAAACTTATGATCGAAAATGAATTCGATTGTTTGTTAACACTGGATAAAAATTTAGAGTATCAACAAAACATTCAAAACTTATCTATAAAAATCTTGGTTGTAAATACCTTCGACACAACATACAAAAATATTTTAAAGCTAGTACCTAAAATTATTTATACTCTTAAAAACCTTACATTGGATAAAGTTTATATTATTTCGGAATAACTTTATCTATATTTTCATTCAATTGTATATACTCCTCTATAGAAACACTTTCTGCTCTTCTACCGAAATCAAAATCAAAATTATCGAAGATGAGTTTGTTGTCCTCAAAAAATTTCTTGAGTGAGTTTCGCATAGTCTTCCTTCGCTGGCCAAAGCTTGCCTTTACAAGACTCTTAAACAAGGGGTAGTTTTCAATTCTATGTTTAACTTTATGAAACTCAAACTTCACAACAGTTGAATCAATTTTCGGCTTCGGAAAAAATGCCGTAGGAGGAACATTGAATAATAGCTTTGGAGTAGTGAACACCTGTGTTTGTATTGCAAGTATTCCATAATCTTTTGTATTGGGAACGGCAGTTAATCTTTTCGCAACTTCCTTTTGCATCATCAATAAAGCAGAGTCTACTCTTTCTGCGTTATCAAAAAGCATAAATAAAATTTGTGATGTTATGTTGTAAGGAATGTTACCGATTATTTTTAACTTCTTTGTTTTATCGGTAAACTTGGGAATGTCTTTATCAAAATCAAGATCAAGAAAATCTTTATGGATTACATCTATCTTACCTTCTGCACGTAATTTTTCTACGATATGCTTATCAAGTTCTACTGCTACGAAATTATCTGTGAGTGTGATAAGATATTTAGTGAGAGAAGACTGGCCCGGTCCGATCTCAATTACGTAATCATCTTTTTGAATATCAAGCGAAGCTACAATTTTTTTCGCAATGTTTTCGTCAACTAGAAAATTCTGACCTAAAAATTTTTTAGGACGGTATTTTGCAAACTTATCCGATGCATTCGTTAGTTCTCGTTTTAACTCTACATTAAATTCTCTTAGCTCTTTCATTTTTATTCAGGTATCAGCGTGATAGTTTTATATCCTGCTTCTTTCATTTTGTTAAAATCGGTTATTACAATTTTGTAATCACCGTTAAGCCATCTTCTTGCCTGGTCACTAAAGTTTTCGTGTAATGGCTGGCCTGATTGTCCGGTAGGAATAATAGTGAAATATTTTTTCTGGTCGCCTAAGTCTACAATCATCCTCATAGATGAACCAAGAAAAACATTATATGTACCTTTCTCCAATGCTTCGCTGAAACTATATTCTGCGCAGGCAATCGTAGTTCCGCTTCCACCGATTTCAAATGGTCCGATATTCAAAACATTACTTAATGCAGGTACGCTTCCCAAAGGGTGTTTCAATAGCACTTCGTGAATATTTCCCCATGCCCACTTGCTCATATCGTCAGTACCGAATTTTTTCTTCAGCGCATTGATGGCATCTACAAAACTTTTCCGGAGTAAAAAATCTCTTGAAAGACTTTCAAACAGCCATGACTTGTTTTCTACCAGCAGCTTGCTTGTATTTCTTACAGGAATATTTTTTACGAACAAATAATTTTTGAATAATTCATCACCTAATTTCTCTCTGTAAATATTTCTGTACAGCTCAATTTCAAACTGTGAGTAAATAGAAGCCAAGGGAGAAACATACTTTAATTCATAATCCCACTTCTTCAACTGGTCAAGAAAATATAATTCCTGCTTATCAACTGTCTTTACGTTTGCATAAGCATCGAATAAATATTTACAAAACTCTTTTGCCTGCAGCGAGTAAACATCTCTCTGAATTAATTTTATTTCCTCCGCAGTAAAATTATTTCTCTGGTTTAGTAAATCTTCAATTCTCTGCGCTCTGTAATACGGTTCGTATAAATTTGAAATATAGTATTTATAATTTTTCTCGGGTTTGTTGTTGGCTGTGATAATAAAATCTTCCTTAGGATTATACGAGTTCGGCAGCTCATTATAAGGAATAAATCCCGTCCATTCTATCTCTCCATCTGAAGGATAGAATGCCATATTTTCATCGGTAAGATTTTTTCTTATAGGTACTTTCCCGGCTGCCTGATACCCTATATTTCCGTTTGTATCTGCATAAGTAAAATTTAATGCGGGCAGATTGTAAGTCCTGAAAGAATTTTTAAACTGGTCGAAATTTTTTGCAGAGTTAAGATCATAAAAGCTCTGTACTTCATCTGACATTTCAAATCCTGTCCATTTGAAAGTAACTATCTGATTAGAGGCGCTTGTAAATTTAAGCTTTGATGAAAATCCGGCCGAACTTAAATTTGAAATTACAGGACCAAGCTTTGTTTCAAAAACCGTCAGATCATATTCATCGTTAATGTCTTTTATCTTTATGCTTTCATTTATTGAATCAATCGGTAAGGATGTATTGTTGTAAACGTATTTTTTGTTATCGGATGAATCTCTGTTCAGAATATAAAAATCAGAATCATCGTTCATTAAATTTGTAATTCCCCAGCTTATAACATCATTGTGACCTATAACAATCAACGGACAGCCCGGCAATGAGAAGCCGCTTACATTTGAATTGTTTTGCTTGTTGTATAAATGAATTTCGTACCATTTTGCCGGAGTAGAAAGTGACAGGTGAGGGTCATTTGCTAGAATTGGTTTCTTGCTTTCAGTCTTTTTGCCGCCGACTACCCACGAATTACTTCCGATATGGGTTCCTTCAATTCCAAGAAATGTTTTAGCATCGATTGTTGTTTTATAAAAGTTACTCCCTAAATCAACAAGATTTTTATAGCCGTCTTCTATTGAAGCGTCTGCTGTTTTTTTCTTTGGCTTATTCTTATCGGCAGGAATAATTTTAGGAGTAGTTTTTTTTATCGTATCAGCCGGTTCAATTACTTTTTCCCTGTCTCCAATTATAAAAGGTTTATCCTCAGGATAATTCGGGAAGAACTCTTTTGCTTTTTCATATCCGAATTTTTTTACAATCTCACCGAATAAAAAATCAGTGTACCAGGAAATATTCAGCTCCCATCCCATTAAGCGTACAATCATTAATGAGTGTTCGGGTTTCCATTCGTAAGGTTTGTAATTTAGTATATCGAACTCAAGCGGAAGTTTCTGTGAGTGTGTTCCAATAAAATAGTTTACTCCGTTTGCATATTGCTGCAAAATTTCTTTTGACTTTGGAGATATCTGAGTATAGAGCTGTTTTACAATTCTGTTAATGCCGATTGTTCTGAAAAGTTTATCGTATTCCAATGCATCCTGTCCGAAGATTTCAGAAAGTTTACCCTCAGCAACTCTGCGCGAGATATCCATCTGCCACAGCCTATCCTGCGCATGCATATATCCCATACTGAAATACATATCTGCTTCATTCTCAGCGCTTACGTGTGAGACACCAAAATCATCTTTGTATATATTAACCGTTTTGGAAATTCCTTTAACTTTGAAATTTCCTGTTTCAGGATAAAAAGATTTTTTTGTGAGATTGCTGAATAGGAAGAATAGAGTTACTCCTGCAACGATGATTAATATAAGATATCCGTAAACTCCGGAAAGAAATTTTTTCAAGTCTTGAGCGAAATTTTAACAAAAATACGTAAAATCAAAAAGTAATGAGAGGGAAAAATACAGAAAAAGTAAAAAAAATCCGTATTTTATTCTTCCTTTTAACTCAGAAAATGATGTCTTAAGTTTGTTTTACAAACCTTGGATAGTAAACCGAAAAATATTCTCGAACCACCCGGACCGAAGCATAAATTTCTTGGGGCAAATGCTTACTTCTCATTCCTTACAGACGGATTAAGTTTCCTTACAAAACTTCACAAAGAATACGGTGATATTGTAATGCTTAAGGCATCAGGTCATAGAATCTATCTCATTGCCGATTTAAAATATATTGACCACATCTTAGTAAGAGACCCTGAAAATTTTACAAAAGGAGTCGGATTTCAGCGCGGACGAATAATTCTCGGCAACGGAATTCTCACAAGTGAGGGAGCGTTTCATCACTCGCAAAGAAAGATGATAAATCCTGCTTTTCACCGTTCAAGGTGGGAGCTGTATTTCAGCATAGTACGAAAGAGTGTTCACAACTTAATTGCAGACTGGAAAGAACGGATAAAAAAAGAAAACGTGCTTGAGATGCACGAAGAAATGCTTAATCTGTTTGTCGAAATAATTTTTTCCACCGCTTTTTCGGAAGATAAAAACAAAAGACTTTGTGATTGCGCAAAAAAATTCGGAGATTTGTTCCACAAACTGAATCCGATTTATTTATTAGACCCGCAGAAGGCGTTAAAACTTCCATTCCCTTCAATAAACAGAATTAAAAAAGCTAAAGAAGATTTAGACAACGAGATTTATAAAATTATTGATAAGCGTGAAAAGGAAAATATAAAGCGTGACGATATACTCGGAATAATGCTTGATGCGCGTGACGATGAAGGTAAGCCGATGTCGCGTGAACAGCTTTATGATGAAATATTCACTGTGTATATGGCAGGAACTGATACAAGTGCCAAAGTAATGACTTGGGGATTTTATTTGCTGGAGCAAAATAAAAAAGATGCCGAAAAATTCCTTAAAGAAGTTGATGATATATTAGGCAAGCGTGATATTGAATTCGAAGATTTTGAAAAGCTGACTTTCACGAGACTGGTACTGAATGAAACTATGCGAATGTATCCGCCCGTATGGCTGCTTCCAAGAACGGCAGAGAAGGATTTTTATTTAGATGATTACCTTATTCATAAAGACAGCTCGATATTTATTACTCCTTATCTGCTGCAAAGAAATCCGAAGTACTTTGAAAATCCTGAGAAGTTTGATCCGGAAAGATTTAATCCGGAAAGAAAGAAGAGTATAAAAAAATTCAGTTTCATTCCGTTTGGCGCAGGACAGAGAGTTTGTATAGGAGAGGGATTTGCTATGCTGCACGGAGCAGTGATACTTTCTTTAATCAGCAGAGAATTTAAGATGACTTTGAAGAAAGGCCACAAGATAAAACTTTCTTCTTCGCTTACTCTAAGACCAAAGTACGGAGTTAAAATGGTTGTTGAACCAAAGTAGTTTTAAGTATTCTCCAGCGCGTAAGTTTTTGCTCTCAGAAAATTTATAAGCTCTTCGTTAGACTTAAACTTTCCAAGCTCTTCCGGCTGCACAATATCTCCAAACTTTATTTTTGTTACCGTGCCTTTTTTATTAAGCATTTCTGATGGAAGTTTTGCAAGTCTTATATTATCCTGAAGCATTGCGTATATCTGATATAAAAAACTGTTCCTGCCCGAGCAGTACATAGGAAGAACAGGAGCTTTTAATCTTGAAATAATTTTCCCCAACACAGGACTCCATGCTTTATCTTCTACCTTGAAATTTTTTGTCTGAAAATGTGATACATCTCCCGCAGGAAAAAGACCAATGCTGCCCCCGTTTTTTACATAGGTAAGCAAGTCTTTTATGGTTGAAGTATTGGATGCAGTTTTATTATCGCTGAACGCATCGACAATTATTAAGTGCGGAACAATCTGCGGAACGCCGAGAAATAATTTATCGGCAACGACTTTAAAATCGGGACGGATTTTTGTAAACACGTTAATCATTGTGAATCCGTCTATTACTCCCAGGGGATGATTTGATGTAACAATGAAAGGACCTTCCCTCGGAATTTTATCTAAATCGCTTTGGCTGATTTCGTATTTTATTCCAAGTCTTTCAAATCCTTTTTCGATGAATTCATTTCCGTGTAGCTGCGATACAGGTCCATAGAAATCATTCAGCTTATCAAGCTTCAACAATTTCATTACTCCCGGGACAATAAATTTTAATTTACTATCCTGAAGATTTAGAAAATGCGTGAAATCTTTTTTTGATATTAGTTCTGTAGGAAATTCGTTCAAAGTGGAGAAATGATTTTGGAAAGGGAATTAGTAAACAACTTAAATCAGTTTCTTTAACTTATCTTTACTTATTTCACAATCATCAAGTATTTTATTAAGTAAGCCTGGTCCTATTATTTCATTTCGATGTACAGGTACTGTTGTACAGCGTTCATCAGCATGTCTTAGAAAATGATGACTACCTTTTATGCGTATAACTTCAAAGCCAAGTTTTTCTAAAATTTTTATTAATTTACTTCCGGAGAGCTTTGGAGTTTTAGAACTCATAATTATACAAAAATCTTTTGTATTCCAACAAACCTGTTTTTTCGACCAGAGCTTTTCTTCACTTCCAAACAAAGCTCAATTACTTCCTTCATTCTTACGATTAATTGATCTATAGATTTTGCCTGTGAGTGACATCCTTTTAATTCAGGCACATAACCCACATAAAAACCGTCATTGTCCTGCTCTATTATAATATTATATTCACTTTTCATGTATAAAAATTATTGTTTCGTTATTAAATTAATAATGCAAAAATACTTATCTTACTCCCCATTCCCAAAGCCCGAACTGGATTTTTATCAATAGGATGCCTTGATTATCATAGCGAAGGACTATCTGGTAACTGTTCAAACTAACCTTATATTAAAACTTTAACCACAACTTTTTTTACTTTGGAAGGACCGTTTATTTGTATTGAAGGCATGTGAACATCATCGGGTCCAAGAATTAAAAAATCTCCTGCCTTTGCCGTAAGAAAATCTCCTTCACCTTCCCAAAGCATAAAATCATTATCAGCATTATATTCCTGCAAGAGTTTTACTTTATCTTTGAATACATATCCAATTTTTTCTTCGCCTCTTGCAACAAATTGCACATCGTAATATTTAAAATGCGACTCCCATTTTCCTTCTTCATGCGGTTTCGTATCATACTCGCTCACTATTGCAAAAATATTTTTGCCGTCAAGTTCGTGTGTCCCGTTTTCTATTAATCCAAAATCAGTTACCTGTAAATATTCTAATGCTTTTTGAAATCTTTCGCCGTATGAAAAATACTGCTCTGCGTTTTTTATATTATCTGCTATCATTTATTTTTGTTTTAAACTTCCTGTTTTGTGAACTTTATATACGAAAGTATTGCAAATAAAACAAAGTGTAAAGTCAGCGTTGTTATGGGAATCCATGCGTCTATCTCTGTCTGCGGATGATTTAATAGCACGATTGCTGACCACGGAAAATATGGCGTGTATTTGCTTCCGACAATAAAAAATCCCGATATCATGCACATCAACGAAACAAATAATGCGAATAGAATATTTCTGAAAAGCAGTGTAATAAAAAATGTAAATGGTATAAATGTTATCAGAAGAAATCCTGCGCGTAAATTTTTAATAAATGAATTCCATACAAGTTCAGCACTCAACCCGGGGAAGCTGCCGAGCAGCCCTAGAAAAATTGAAAATACAAATGAAATCATTAACACTGACATACCAAAAAGCAAAGTAAATATAAGCTTGCCTGTAAAAATTTGCCTCTTTGTTATAGGGGTGAGCAAAAGCATTTTAAGTGTATCATCCTTATATTCTTTCAGGAATAAATATATTCCCACGAAAGCAATAAGCATCGGACCGAAAACGATAGAAAGATTTGTAACATTATTATTAAAATACGCCTCCATTGTATACGCAGAAATGTCTTCATTTTTCGCACGCATACTTATCATCAGAAGCAAGTTCAGCAGGGGGACAAAAAGCGAAATAAAAATTATGAGATAATTTATTTTTTCTCTCTTAATTTTTATAAGCTCATTTTTTAAAATTGCTATCATTTTATTTTCCTTGTTACTTCCCACTTGTTAAGTTAAAAAATAAATCTTCAAGATTATTGTTGTACGACATAGAATAAACTTCAACATTATTATCCAGAATCATTTTTATTGTTTCGCTGGCTTTTTCCTTTGAGCATACTATTCTTATTTCGTTTTTCTTTTCGTCTACTTTACACTCAGAAATTATATTCTTTGTTTTATCTAAATCAGATACAGTAATCACATATTCTCTTACTTCGTCACTGAACATATCTTCAACTCTTCCCTGCCGGATCAATTTTCCTTTGTCAATAATACCGATATGCGTTGCAATTTGCTGTACTTCCGATAGAATATGACTTGAAATGATAATGGTTATTCCAAACTCACTTGAAAATCTTTTGATAAGTTCGCGTATTTTTATAATTCCCTCGGGGTCAAGACCGTTTGCCGGCTCATCCAGAATCAAAAGTTTTGGTCTGTTCAATAATGTGAATGCAATTCCAAGCCTTTGTTTCATTCCCAAAGAAAATTTTTCATAGGTTTTATTTTCGCTATGAAGTTCAACTATATCAAGGCATTCGATTACTCTTTTCTCATCCTTAGTCCCGTAGTAAGATTGAAATAAAGAAAGGTTTTCTTTTGCCGTGAGGTTAGAATAAAACCCGGGAGACTCAATAATTGCTCCTATGTTTCTTAAAATTTCAACTCTATCGGTTTTAATGTTTTTATCAAACACTTTGCACTCACCCGAATCGTATTTTATTAATCCGGTAATAACTTTCAGAGTGGTGGTTTTACCGGCTCCGTTTTTCCCTAAAAAGCCGTAAATTGAACCCTCGGGTACTTGCAAACTCACATCGAATAAAATTTGCTCGCGGCCATAAGATTTATTGATATCTTTTGTTTCGATTATGTATTTTTCCATAGATGTTTACTCATACTACGGTAGCGTTTCCCCCATGTTTCGCATTCTCTATAAATAAATGTACCTCGTACTTTCTTGAATTAATTAATAAATGAAAATATATTGAATTATAAAATAAACTCTCTCATGAAAAACTTTTTTCTCGTCGTTTTTTTCATAACTTTTTCGTTCCCGGTTTTTGCTCAGGAACTTGACGATTACTTTACCGGAACAACTGAAGCAGAAATTAAAATCCTTGATATTATGAAGGAGGTTAACCGTAAATGCGATCTTACCGATAATATCCGCTCTGAAGGAGAAGTAAAAATAAAAGCTCCGGGTATGGATGAATCGGCTTCGATAGAAATTCACGCTAAGAAAAAAAGCGACCTCTGGTTTAAGATAGAAGGACCAATGGGAATTGATGTTGCCACGGCATACTTCGGAAGAGATAAATTTACTTATCTTAATTCGTTAAATGATTACTCAATTACAGGCCCGACTAATCAGGCAAATATCAGCGCTGTAATAAGAATGAAAGTTTATTACGACGACCTTATGAATGCTTTCACAGGAACAATGAGACTTGTGAAATATAAAAATGACGTTATGGAAATAACTGAATCAGGTCTTAACAATGTTCTGGTATTTACCACTACAAGCGATAAAGGAATTGTAACTAAAAGAAAATATTATGTGGATAAAAATACCTATATAGTTAATAAATGCGAGTATACAAATCTTAAGGGAGATATTATTTCAAGCATATTTTTTTCTAACATTATAAATAACGGCGACGGATGGTATGCTAAGACTGTACAGGCAAGCAATCCTAAAAAAGGCGAGTATGTAACATTAACAATAGAGAAGTACGCAACAAATCAAATGAATTTAAGTTTTTATGTTTCTATACCAAGCGACGTAAAAAAGAAAGTCTGGAAAAATTAAATGAAAAATGTTATTAAAATTGTTCTCCTGTTTTTAGCTGTGATATTTTGTTCGTGCGAAGATTCTATAAAGGCTTCTTTAGATAAACAGCTTGCAGGCGCCGATATGATTAAGCTGTATTTTTATGATAAGTCTGGAAATCTTACCAATAAGAATAATATAATCACAATTCAGGATAAGGATATTATTAATAAGCTGCTCAATGCAATTACCGATGAAACTGCACCGGAATATAAATGCGGCTATACGGGAACGATAGAATATTTTAAGGAAAACAAATCAATTCTGGTAGGAGAATTTAACTCAATGCCTGAATGTTCCCATATTATTTTCAGGCTGAAAAAAGATATGTATTCCAAAAAACTTTCTCCTGAAAGTCTAATAATTTTAAACAAATATTATGAACTGATTGATTCACAAAACAAAGCATCGTTATTTTAAAATAAATATGAAAACGCTATTAGTTTTAATTTTATTGATTTCAATAAAAGGGTTTGGGCAAAACACTCCCGATGAATTGATGGACGCAGGGAATAATTACTTTGCAAACGGCAATCCTAAGAAGGCAGCTGAGTATTACACTCAATATATTAACACCTACAAAGACAGCGCAAGAGGATATACTGCGCGGGGCAATGCATACGTGCTACTGCACGATTTTAAATCAGCGCTTGTTGATTTTAAAATGGCTTTATATCTGGATTCTACTTCAGCCCGCGCGTATGCAGGCAGAGGAACAGTTTACTTTTTCATAGGTAATACTTCCGAGGCAATATCCGATATGAATAAATCAATCGAGCTTGATCCCGCGTCAGTTATATCTTATCAGACTCTTGCAAGCATCTATACTGCCGAGCAAAAATTTGATATGGCATTAAATACCATTGATAAAGCAATACTGGTAAATGCAAATGACGGCGAGAGCTACAGAATAAAAGGAACGGTTTATTTTTATATGAATGATACTATAAATGCTATCACATATTTGGATAAGGCAGTGGAAGTAGCTCCGCAGAATCCGAAGATGTACACATCGCGCGGCGCAATTTATAAAGATATAAATAAGCCGGATATGGCAATGGCAGATTACAATAAGGCTCTGGAAATAAACCCGAACGATGCAGAAGCGCTTGCAAGAAAAGGAATAGTTTATCTGCTTCAGAAAAAATATAAAGAAGCTGTTGAGTTTATGGAAAAAGGATTAAGCCTCGACCCGAATATGGAAAGCGGCATTAAACAATATTTAGATCAGGCAAGAGCAAATCTTAAAAAATAAAATTTGTATGAATAAAATTCTTCTTACAATATTAATTTGTGGTTTAGTTCTTACGGGCTGCTCGAAAGAAAATAAGAACAGCGCAGGCGAAATTAAAATTGAACAGAATACTCCGCCGAAAGAAAATCCGGTACAGACTCCCAAAGAAGAATTAAAAAATGAAACCAAGCCTGAAATTAAAACTGAAGAGCAGATTCAGCAGGATAAACAAGCACCTCAGCAGACGCAAAAACCTGAAGCCGTATCATTAAAAG
>JBHEKU010000194.1:0-12689 GCA_041859205.1 Ignavibacteria bacterium
CTAATCAAAGCTGCGGGGAATGTCATACTGACCATATCGGAAAAAATCCCGATATTAAATTTAGTAGTTTCAAACATGACTTATTGCCTGAAAAAAATCTTTCTAATTGTAACAGCTGTCACAAAAAGCCCGAAGATAAACTCCATGCTTCAATATCACCATCATGTAATAATTGTCATATTACAACCGGCTGGAAACAAAATGTAAAATTTAACCATGAAATGATACAAGGTGCAGATAAAAATAATTGCGCATCATGCCATCAAAAACCCGGTGATGAATTTCATCAGGGACTCGCTGATAACTGCAGCAAATGCCACATCTCAGATAAATGGACTCCTGCAAATTTCAACCACTCATCTTATTTTTTACTGGATAAAGATCATAACTCAAAGTGTATTACCTGCCATACGACGAAAAATTATAAAGACTATACCTGTTACGGTTGTCACGAACATACACAGAGTAATATTTTAAAAGAACATGACGAAGTAAGCGGTGATTTAAATGACTGTGTTTCATGTCATAAAAGCGGAAACAAACATGATATGAAAAACAAAGATGGCAACGAAAAATTTGAAAGCGATAGCAGAGAAAAGTCAAATGATAAAAAAAGCAAACATGATGACGATGATGACGACTAATTTTACACTCAGTAATTTATACAAGTCTAAGTAGATATTCAAAGTTCCCCAATATACTAATTTTAATACTCAGGCCTGTACATTTTTTCTTTTATAAATACTTCAATATGTTTCGGTCTGGGTACCTGAGCAAGCTTATTATCAAAAATATATTCTGCTATCTTTACTGCCATATCCGCTTCTACCTGTAGTATTTTCTTTATAGGAGGAAATACCAATCCGTTCTCAAGATCCTCACCGCTTAACTGTGAAGCCAATGCAGTAGCAGCAGTTATAAACATTCCGTTCGTTACTCTTTTAGCTTTGGTAGCATAGATAGCCAGACCCATCGCAGGAAAAATATAAACATTATTTCCCTGTCCGGGTGTATAAGTTTTACCGTTAATCACAACCGGTTCAAAAGGACTTCCTGCGGCAAAAACTGCTCTGCCACCGCTCCATGTATAAGCTTCTTCAGCTGTACACTCAGAACGTGATGTAGGATTCGAGCATGGAAATATGACGGGTTTTTCATTTATAGCTGACATTAACTCAATGACTTCTTTTGTAAAAGCACCTTTCATAGTGCTTAAACCTATTATAGCTGTCGGCTTTATTTTCAGGATTGCATCGGCAAAATTATCTGTAAATTCATTCTCAGCTGCAAACAAAACTTTATGCCCGGCAAGGTCGGTGCGCGATTTTGTAACAAGTCCCTTGCTGTCAAAAAGCCAGATTCTCGTATGAGCATTCTCTTTTGATAATCCGTGAAGCATCATAATTTCTACTAACAAACTTGCGATACCAATAGAAGCTGCACCTGCGCCTAAGAATAAGAATTTCTGCTCAGTTATATTTTTCTTTGTTGCTTTACTTGCAGCTAGTAAGCCGGCTACGATTACACTTGCAGTGCCCTGAATATCATCGTTAAAAGTGCAGACTTTATCTTTATATTTTTCAAGAATACTGATAGCATTTACACCGGCAAAGTCTTCCCACTGAATGCATATTCCGGGAAATACTTCATTAACAGCGCTAACAAATGTTTCTATAAAGTCATCGTATTCTTTACCTCTTACTCTATGCTTTTTTAATCCGGGATAAAGAGGGTCGTGCAAAAGCTCTTCATTATTTGTTCCTGCATCAAGCACTATGGGCAAAGTATATTGCGGCGGAACGCCTGCACATGCTGTATATAGACATAATTTACCAATAGGAATACCCATTCCTGATATGCCTAAATCTCCTAAACCAAGTATACGTTCACCATCGGTTACAACAGTAAAGCGTACATCCAGCTGTGGCCAGTTTTTCAAGAGGTTCTTAATTTTCTTCTTGTCATAATTTTCTATTGATATATACATTCCTCTGGGACGTCTCAGGATATGTCCGAACTTCATACAAGCTTCACCTACAGTAGGAGTATAAATTATCGGCATATACTTCACCGGATTATCCATTATTGTTCTGAAGAATAACGTTTCGTTGTTATCCAAAAGCTGTAATAGAAAAACGTATTTATTTATTGGCTTGGTAAGAAATTCGAGCTGTTCGTTTATGCGGAGTAATTGTGTATCCAGAGTTTCTACTGCTGAAGGGAGTAATCCGTTGAGTTTGTATTTCTCACGTTCTTCTAAAGTGAAAGCTGTACCTTTATTACGCAGCGGGTCCTGAAGAATTTTGTATCCTGTTTTATCCATCGTTTTACAAAATTAGTTATATAAATCTAAGAGCCCCTGCTTAATATACTCAAACGTTATGCGCTTAGCAGTGTAAATACGTTTAATAACAAACTATACTTTTCTCCATTCATGAGCATTTTTCAGCTTTAATCCCATCATAATATAAAATGCTCCTATCACAGCAAAAGCAAAAGATGTGAGAAGCACCAATGTGCCTGCACCAATTTCCGGATTAAATAATATGAAGAATGAGAATATTACACCGAGTATTCCTGCAGAGAAAAGTAATCCCCAGCCCTTAACATTATGACTTTGTAGATCGATAGCTCTTGCAATAATAGAAACACTTTTAAACATCAGCCAGAAGCCAATAAAAATAGCAACAACTGATGCGGCAAACAGAGGATTACGGATAAGAATAAAACCTATAACAAGATCAAGAATTCCAATGGCAAGATACCATCCCCATGAAGTAAGAGTTTTACGGTTAGAAACTGAAAAGTATATCTCAAATAATCCGTGAAGCAAAAAGATTATGGCGAAATAAATAGTCAGGCTCAAATAAGTAACGTCGGGATTAAATAAAACGACGATTGCAAGAACAATGAACAGAATACCGGAGATTAGAAATATCCACCAGTTACGAATTGAATTGGTGATTACTGAAACATTATTGTCCATTATTCTTTATGTTTTAAATTAAATTAGCTAAGCCATTTTAGCATCACTTGTCTGCACATGCGCGCCTTTTGTTCTGATACTGATTGTAAGATAAAACATTCCTAGCATTAACAGCAGCAGCGCTGTCCATAATGTAAGAAGCTTTTCTCCTATAGGAGGATTTAATAAAATCACGAATGAAAAAATGATACCAAGCGAGCACAATGTAATCAGCGTGCCGCGGCTTATCCATCCGAATGATTTGAACTCAACTACTCTGCCTATAATTGCAATACATCTGAACAACAACCAGCATCCTGTAAACATAGGCACAAGAGTAGCTGCAACTATAGGAGCAGAAAAAAGAACAATTACTATAATTATATTAACTAATCCGAATCCAACATAAAATTTCCATTCCCATAAAGTGTGAATGTTGGCAAGGGCAAAGAGGATTTCAAAAACTCCGCCGCCTAAAAATAACAATCCAAACCATGCGGTGCCTCCGAAAAAGCTGGCAGTCGGATCGCTTAACGTGAAAGCACTTAGGATTACAAATAAAATTCCTGATGCTATTATTATTCTTTTATTGAGTTTTACACGAAGAAGTGAGGAAAGCGCTTGATTCATTTTAGTAAGTTTAAATTTATTACAGGTAAATTACCGGTTAAAAATTAAAATCTTTTAATTTATACAAGCCCCTTGTCTTTATATAACCTTAACTCTTAAAACTATTTTACTTTTGAAGAGTAGTTTTTATCGAAGTACTTCAGATACTCGCCGCTCATAACTTTACGCCACCACGGTTCATTATCTATATACCACTTAATAGTTTTTTCTATTCCCTCAGGAAACTGATACTTCGGTGCCCCTCCAAGTTCACTCATAATTTTACTTGAGTCTATTGCATATCTTCTATCGTGTCCGGGTCTGTCTTTTACATAGGAGATTTGCTCTTCACCTTTACCAAGCTTTTCCAGTATAAGCTTTACAATATCTATGTTATACCATTCGTTGTTGCCGCCTATGTTATATACTTCGCCTATCTTTCCTTTTTCAAGTACAGTCGCAATGCCCGAGCAATGATCTTCAACATAAAGCCAGTCACGAACATTTTTTCCGTCACCATATACCGGAAGCTTTTCACCATCCAATGCTTTTGCAATCATAAGAGGAATAAGCTTTTCAGGAAACTGATACGGCCCGTAATTATTTGAGCAGCGCGTTATTAATATAGGTAACTTATGGGTATGATAGTAAGCATTGCAGAGTAAATCAGCCGATGCCTTGCTTGCCGAGTAAGGACTGTTCGTAGTAAGCGGAGTCTGTTCTGTAAATTTTATTTCCTTCTTATCTTCAGGAAGTGAACCGTAAACTTCATCGGTTGAAACCTGTAAATATTTTTCAAGTTTTAAATTCTTAGCTGCATCCAATAAAACCTGCGTGCCAAGAACATTTGTTACAACAAATTCGCGCGAGCCGAGAATACTTCTATCTACATGTGACTCTGCTGCAAAGTTTATTATCGTATCTATGTTGTTATCTTTAATCGTACTTTCGACAACATCTTTATCGCAAATATCACCTTTGATAAATTTATAATTGGAATGATTTTCTATATCTGTAAGATTTTCAAGATTGCCCGCATAAGTAAGCTTATCAAAATTGAAAATTTTATAATTGTAATTCTCTAACATGTATCGAACAAAGTTCGAACCTATAAATCCTGCCCCGCCTGTAACTAAAATATTTTGCATCTTGAGTTGAGTTAAATTTAAATTATCTGAAGAACAATCCTACGTTGACTGTAAGATTTACATTGAATCCGTCAGGTTTTACTCCGTCCGGTACTCCAGTAGTAACTACCTGGTCTTCAACTTTCCAGTCACCGTGCGATGAAAGTAAATAACCTGCATTCAATTTTGCATATAAAAATCCTGTAAGCTTTGCGCCTAAACCTAAAGTTGGCTGAGCAGTGAATACACGGGTTTTCAACTCACGTGAATAATCTGTAGTGGTCGCATTATAGCCGCCCCATATATTTGACCATGTTGGAGCAGTTGCGCTGCTTTGATAAAGTTTAAGTTTATATTCACCTGTACCGAATGAAGAGCCAAGTGTTATATCCAATACTGAACCGAATCTCATTACGTAATCTAATGTAAGTCCGCCTTCACCGTATTCAACTGTTGCTGTTTTTGTATATGATAAATTGTTTGAAGTTACTTTTCCTGAAGTAGTTGTAGAGAACCCTCTTCCGAAGCCGCCGATACGAAGCCATTTAAAATTTTTAAAAGGTATATCAATAAATCCACCGCCGCCGAAGTAAACAACTCCGTTGCTTAAAGCAGGTATACCGGAGCTTACCAGCATGGTATTAATATCGTCGAATTTTACCCCCTGGTAACCGACTGTCGGTCCGCCGCCGATGGAAAACGCTCCACCCGGAAGCTGTGCAAATGCATTTGCTGAAATAATCAGAAGTAGTGATAGAAGTATTTTTTTCATATTACAATATCGATAAAATGTAAAAGGGATAAAAGTTAAAATTTCGGAATGTCCTTTTAATTTAAAATTTAAAATTTCAGATTTCAAATGTAAATAAGTCGGATTTTGGTCGGGTTTTGTTTTGCCACTAAAACACAAAACGTACAAAATTACACAAAAATTACATTCTACTTTTTACTTTCCAAATAGTCGGAAAATAGTCGGATTTTCTTTTCAGTTTCAAATTACGAATTACGAGTTCCAAATTTTTTGTTTTTGGTCGGATTTTGGTCGGATTCTAAAAATCCTGTTGTTGTTTTTACAATCCCAATTATTTTCAATTTCAAATTTAGTTGGAAAATAGTCGGGTTTTGTGAATCCCGTTATTGTTTTTTGAATACCGATATTTTCATTTTCAAATTTGGTCGGAAAATAGTCGGGTTTTCTCAACTCGCAATTCGTAATTCGAAACTCGTAATTGAATACGTCGGATTATTATGTAAAGTTGAAATCAATACCTACAAAAATTATCACCAAATAAGATAACACATTTAAACATATTTTAAAAATCATTCTTCCCTATTAGTAGTAATAGGGAGAATTTTTTTCTTGACACAACTTAAAATTTTAGAACTGCGCATTGATGCCTATTGTAGGCAGTGTGCCGATGCTGTTATTTGCCTTAATCTCTCTTTTAAATTTATTCCATTTATAGGCTGAAATATTTTTCTTATTCAGAATATTCTGCACATCGATATAAGTTACCAGCGACCAGTGTTTGAAATTCCATCTCTTATCTATCCTTACATCAAGCCTGTTATAATCAGGCAGCCGCGCTGAATTGTAATTTGCAACGTCAATCGTTCCGTCAGTTGGATTTATAGGCGTGTAAGGTCTTCCGCCGTTATATCTGAACTTTGCTCCTGCTTCCCATCCTTTACCGAGTATCGCTCCGGCATTTACCGAGAATAAAAATCTATTATTGAAATCGCTTTCTCTTTCAACTCCGTCAAGCGCAACAAACTTAGCATCGAAGTATGAAAAATTTATTGTACCGTAATATTTATCCGTTAAAGATTTCTGAAAGAAAAATTCAATGCCTTTTGAATATCCGCTGCCTGCAGACACAAGAGGTTCCAGACCGAAGTCACCTACGTTCTGAAAATCCCCTCCCTGATTTGCAAGTATCAGATAATTTCTGACGGAGCTTGCCGGGTAATCGGAATATTTTTTATAATAACCTTCTATAGAAAATTTCATATCATTGGTTAGTATATATTCTATTCCTCCCACGTAATGCTCAGCTTTTATATTCTTCAGATTTTTATTCTGTTCATTCGATACCAGCCAGATGTATGAAGGCGACTGGTAAAAAATCCCGTAGGCTGCAGTTAAGCTAAGCTTCCCTGTGACCGGAACATTTACAGAAAATCTTGGTGAAAAATAATTTTTATCATTAATGAATGCAAAGTAATCGTATCTTAGTCCGGCATTTATTTTTATTCCTCCGAAAATCTTTTGCGTAAAATTCACAAAAGAATAAATCTTATAAGTGTTATCGTCATTGGTAAAATCCAATCCCGGGATTACATAACGCTCACCTGTTTCAGGGTCAATTACAAGCGTCGTATCCTGCCTTAAATAAACTTTGTTGTTAAACTGAATATAGCTGCCGTTTACTCCCGCTTCTAAACTTGTATTATTTGAAAGGGTACGGAAATATTCGTACTTCAGATTCGTTGAAGATTCCTTTGCAGTATTGGAAAATCTTTCTGCAAAGTTTGAATCTCTTGCTGAGTTATCAAAATTTGTATAATTTCTTGTGAGATTTAAAAGCGAGTATGAATTTTTATCAAGCAATGATTTTAGTTCGAAACCGTTTGTATATCCCCACTGATTTGTTTTTAATATATCTTCATTATCCTGTCTGTCTTCAAGTTTATCATTATTAAATCTTACCTTGTCAAAATTTGCAATAACGTTCATGGTAAGAAAATTCGTTTTGCTTAAATCATAAGTAACTTTTCCCTGCACAGTAGAATACTCCGGAATAAAACCGAACCCCGCTGCGCTGAAGATCAAATCGAGGTAGCTTCTGTTTGCAGAGAGCAGCCATGAACCTTTTTTATTTGCAAAAGGAGATTCGAACACTGCTGCAAAGCCTGTAGCGGATAAATTTATATCGCCGAAAAATTTTTCACGGCTTCCCTCTCTTAATTTTATATCGAGCACGGACGAAAGTTTATCACCGTACTTAGGTGAAAATCCTCCCGTTAAAAAATTTACTTCTCGGATGAAATCAAGATTGATCAAACTTATCGGACCGCCCGTTGCACCTTGAGAGCCGAAGTGATTTCTATTTGGTATAGGCGAATTATCAACAAGAAAAAGATTTTCAGAAGGCGAGCCGCCGCGGACAATCAAATCATTCCTTCCGTCATTTACAAATGATACTCCGGGCAGTGACTGGATAACTCTGCCGATATCTTCAAAGCCGCCGGGAGTTCTTCTGATTTCTTCGTACTGCAAATTTTTTATTGAAGTGGAAATATCATTCGGCTTTGCAAACCGTTCATCCTGCACAAGAATTTCTTCCGTAGAAATACTTTCAAGCTCAAATACTAAATCGGTAAACGAGCCTGAATTTACAATTACATTGTCTGTTAATCTTGCAGTGTATCCAAGCGCAGAAGCTTTTACGGCGTATCTGCCGACAGGGACGGAATCAAATCTGAATGAGCCTGATGCGTCAGAGCCGGCTTTGATTTTCAGCTCAGAGATTTCAATAACAGCGCCTTCGATTGGCTGTTTGTTTGATACATCAAAAATTTTACCTGTAATTGACGAGTAATTTTGAGAAAACACTGAAGTGCTTACAGATAAGAACAGAAGAAGAAGTACTTTTTTTATCATTGGAGTCCTTGGGGTCGTTATAATTTAATTACTATTCTAAATAGCAAAAGTACTACAAAAAGTTCCATATTTGGAATTAAGGTTGATTAATATTTTTTCATATTCTGGTCAACACTATCACTCCAGCGGTGAATTCCGCCTGACATATTTGAGATTTTTGTAAATCCCCTGCTTGCAAACAGAAAGGCAACGTTACCGCTTCTTACTCCGTGATGGCACATAAAAATTATTTCCTCTTCTTCATCAAATTCATGCAGGCGGTTAATAATATCATCCATAGGATAATGCTCGGCAAATTCTATTGCGCATATCTCAAGCTCGCTTTTTTCACGGACATCAATTAAACGGAATTTTTCTTTCCTCTCAAATTTTGCTTTAACTTCCTCCGGTGTTAATCTCAGGTACAGCATATTTTCTCCTAATAAAAAAGGCGAAGTAAAAAACTTCGCCCCGATTATATTTTAACTTCAACTTTCAACTTATAAATTTTATAAACCTTACAAACCTTATAAACTTTTAACTTTACAAACCTTATTCCAATTACGCCATTACTTCTTCGTATTTTCTTTCATCAAAAATAAGCTCCTTACAAAGCTGTTTTCCTTTTTCATCTATTTTATACAAAGGCATAATTTTGCTCGCGTGCACAATTGCCATATCAAGGCCTGCTTCTACTGCATAATGAAGGAAAACGGAATTTAATACGTGTCTTATGTGCGGACTTAAACCGAATGAACAGTTACTCAATCCAAGAATAGTTTTTGCCTTCGGCATGATTCTTTTTATCTCACGGATTGCATTGATAGTATTCGTTCCGCTATCACGCAAATCTTCCTGACCAGAGCCAAGCGGGAATGTCAGAGCATCAAAAATTAAATCTTCCTCTCTGAAATTATGAACTTCAACTGCATAGTCTCTTATTCTCTTTGCAATAGCAACTTTATTTTCATAGCTGTATGCCTGACCTGTTTCATCGATAGAAAGAACAATTACTGCAGCGCCGTATTTTTTTGCAAGGTCCAGAATCTTATCTGCTTTTTCAGTTCCATCTTCAAAATTGATAGAATTAATTATTGCTTTACCCGCGTAATTTTTTAATGCAACTTCTATAACATTCACTTCAGTAGAGTCAATAACCAATGGAATTGAAACCGCTGTATTAAATCTCTTCATCACTTCTTCCATATCCTTTGCTTCATCGCGTCCAACAAATGCAACGCAGACATCAAGCACGTGAGCGCCTTCTTTTATCTGCTCCTTAGCCATGTTTACCATTGAATCGTAATCGTTCTTTTCAAGTAACTGCTTGAACTTTTTAGAGCCGTTTGCATTACATCTTTCCCCTACCATTAAAGGAGCAGGAGTCATTATCATTGGAACGGAAGTATAAATCGATGATACTGCCGGAGTGTATTCCCAGTCAGTTCTCTTAGGTGAATATTGTTCGGAAATCTCCGCAAGCTTTGATATGTGTTCACCGTGCGTACCGCAGCATCCCCCGACTATTCCAACTCCTAAATCACCTACAAAGTGAGACATCCATTTTTTCATTTCATCGGGAGATAAATGGTAATGCGCATGTCCTCCGACATTTTCAGGAATACCGGCATTAGGCATACAGAAAACAGGCACAGGAGAGTTCTGACATAAGTAACGAATATTCTCTTCCATCTCCTTCGGACCTGTAGCGCAGTTCATTCCTATTATATCTATTAAATCGTAAGGCTCAAGTGTTGTAAGCGCAGCTGAAATTTCCGAGCCCATTAACATTGTTCCCATTGATTCAACTGTAACAGATGCAATCACAGGGAGTTTTCTTTTTTTCTCTCTGAATAATCTTCTTGCAGCAGCAAGGGCGCATTTCATCTGTAATAAATCCTGACATGTTTCTATACAAAATAAATCAACACCGCCGTCATATAATCCTGACATTTGTCTGTAAAAAGATTCTTCCATGGCATCGAAAGAAATATGTCCGAGCGACGGAAGTTTTGTTGTCGGTCCTATTGAGCCGGCAACGTATCTTGGCTTTGCATTTGTTGTGAATTCGTTTGCACATGCTTTTGCAAGCTCTGCTGCTTTCTTTGAAAGTTCGTAATCCAGGTTTGCAATATCATATTCTGCAAGTACAATAGAAGCCGAACCGAATGTATTAGTTTCAATAACATCTGCTCCTGCAGTTAAAAAAGATGTATGTAATCTTTTTACTGCATCAGGTTTTGATATGCATAAGTATTCGTTGCATCCTTCAAGGTCTTTGCCGCCGAAATCATCGGCAGTTAATCCGTAAGTCTGAAAATTGGAACCGGTCGCACCGTCAAATACGACTATCTTTTCTTTTACTAAATCTAAAAAATTTTTCATATTCGATAAAATTAATCTTATGTCTTTTGGTTTTCAAGCCAATAACAAAGCTGAGATATATTGTAGGCTAATCGCCGTAATCTTCACCTCGTAAATCTTTTCCTTTTTGTCTTTTCTCATCATAGTTTCCGAATGTAAATCTGAAGTTCATACTTACACTTCTGCCCATAGAACCAGTGAATCTTGAGAATTCTTCAAACCCGCTTCGAATGTAAGTGTTTTCAGTGCTTGCAACATTAAAAATATCATCTAAGCTAAGGTAAAGAGAAAGTTTCCTGTCAAAAAAATTCTTTCCGATACTCAGACTTGTAGATGAGAATGCTTTAGAGGTCGTTAATGCTGAAAAATTATATTTTGCATAATATACACTCAGGCTTATATCTATGACTTCAGGATTTGAATATCCTCCCCATAAACTTAAATTATAAGAAATACCGTTATTAGAAGCGTTCAGAGAGTCATCTCCATATATTCTTTTCCCTACTCTGCCGTATAAGTTTGTACTCCAGTATTCACCGAAGTTAAAGTTCAAACCTCCATCCATTCCATACTCATTTGAATATCCGTTATTCAAATATTTTGAACGCGTATAAATTGAATCAATGTATCTTAAATTCTGAATAAGGTTTGTATTATGTTTGAAAAATAAATTCGCATTGATATTATTTTTATCTAACGGCTTATTAAATTTGAATTCGAAGCTATGTGAATATGCCGGCTGCAATTCAGGATTCCCTGTGGAAAGAATATAAATATCCCTCTTTATCGGAAAAGGATTTAACGCTGTAAATCTCGGACGCTCTATTCTTTTATTGTAGGATAGCTGAAGCTGAGTATTATCCTTTAAATATTTTGTAATTAGCAGTGAAGGAAATATATCAAACTGATAATTTGTAAAATGAGAATTAGAGTTAACAATCCCCCGCATATCTGAGTACTCTACTCTTAAACCGGGTTTAAAACGAATGCTTTTAGTATTGTAACTAAGTGACCCGTAATACGAATAAATATTTTCAGTAAATTCATAATCGGAAGCAAATGAGCCCGAAGTATCCAGATTGTAATAACTATTGTTTTCTTTTTTGTAGGAGTCTTTAAGACCGGTTTCAAATTTTAATTCATCGCTAATTTTCTTGGAATAATCCAGCTTAATATTGTAATTATTATTTTTTATATCGGAGTATCCGTTTGTAAATGGAGTCGAGATATTATTAAGCACCTGTATCTGATCAAAATCAGATTTAAAATTTGTATTGTTCAGATTAAACTCAAGATTCAATTCATCCTTTCCTGTAATTTCCTGCCGGTTTATATAGCCGATAAAAGAATAATCTTTATTATCATTATTATTATTTCTCAGCAGCTGTTGAACTTCATTCGGAAGATAAGAATACTCCCTGTAGCTTCTGTTGCTGCCATCGGTATTTGAAATATTTAACACACCTTCTAAACCGAAATATAAATTTTGGTCTATATCATAAATTATACCCGGGTTTATTCTAAATGCCTTTGTATTATTTTTATTTGTATCAGTAGATAATAGTAGTATCTCACCTGTTGAAATGTTTCGTCTTGTATTATAAGAATAAAACGGAGGATTGGATAATCTTTCCGAAGTGTTTAAGAAAAGGCTCGTCTTATCTTTCTTCAGATTTACTGACTGGTTAAGATTTCCATAATTATTTGTATTTCCCCAGCCGCCTAAAGATACTCTGTATTTTGCGTCATCCATTTTTTTCAGTACCACATTTATCACTCCGTCAATTCCTTCTGCTTCATACTTAGCAGGTACAACAGTCATTACTTCTATCTTTTCAATCATCTCTGTAGGTATTGACCGCAAATCTCCATATATATTCTGCTCTCTGCCGTTAAAAAGTATTTTAGCATTATTTCCCCGGAGTAAAACATTTTCTCCTTCCACGGATAGCATTGGTATTTTTTTCATAAGCTCAAGACC
>JBHEKU010000318.1:0-8667 GCA_041859205.1 Ignavibacteria bacterium
CGAGGAAGAAGCGGAAGAGATAACCGAGGAAAAACCGGTTATTGAAGATACAGCGGATAAGATAATTGAAGCTACGGAACAAAAAACTGACATAACGGCAGAAGAAAAATTAAGAGAAGAATTAAAAGATTCAGAAACAGAAAATAAGCAAAAAGATTTAATAGAAAATGCAGAGGATGTAATTGAAGAAAATAAACCCGAGACAAAAGAAATAGTTTTAGAAAAAATTGAAACGGTTCAGGAAGAAATGCTTTTTGACGCGCCTGAATTAAATGAGAACGAATTTAAAGAAAGCATTACTTCACAGGAAGAACAAAAGAAAGAACAAGAAAAAGAAATTGAAAAAGAAACTGTAGAAGAAAAATTAATTGAGGAAAGTGTAGAAAGGGAAAACGAACAGATTGCAGCCTCTCTGAAAGAAGAAAGCAGTAAAGACGAGAAAAAAGAAATAGGCGATTACTTTGAAGAAAAAGTTTCGGAAACAAAAACTGAAGAAAAGATAAAAGAGCAGAAGGAAGAAAACATAGAGCAGGCTAACGAAGAATTTATACAATATGAAAATTATGTATTAAGAACCAATGATGAGCTGAAGTTTGATTTTGAGAGAATGATGGAGTTTGCCAAGCGCCTAAATAAAAATTACGATGAAAGAAATTTAATTATAAAGGATGTTATTGATAAGACTTCATTCCTTGAAAACTGCTCACGCGAATTATCTCTCGAAGTAATAACAAATATCTACGAAACATTTAAACTTTCATTCGAGAAAATATCGGACGGCAAGTATGATTTATCGGAAGAGACGTTAACAATATTTATAGAAAGTCTTTCACTTGTAGAAAGTTTATTAAAAGGCGATGATTACCTTGCATACGATACATTAATAAAATCTTTAGATAAACTTCGTAAGAGTTTATTAAAAGAGAAGAAGCAGAAAGTACAGGCTGAGCAGAAACAGAGCGATGAAAAGTCGGCCGAGAGCCTGCTCTCAAACCTGTATCCGGATGAACATAAACTTTTCATTGCAAATAATATCAGAAGAAAAATTTCCGATATAGAAAAAATATTCAACTCTCTGAACGACATCGACAGCAATTATGTTCAGATAGAAGCATTGAACATATTAATATCCAACCTTAATAATTTTAAAGAGCTGGTGGGCTATGCGAACACAATTCAGCTGGCTTCGCTTGCAAAAGTTGCTGAAGGCGGATATATTTTAATAAAATATCTACAGAACTACCGTAAAGACCCCACGGAAGAGATCTGGAAAGAAACGTTCAAATACATAATTTATGTAATGCGTCTTCTAATAATTAATAAACCTGTTGAGGATCTCGATCTGTTTATTTCTTATCTGAATGAGCCAATAAAAATTTATCTTTCAAAAGAAAACAAATAATTTTTAACTTTAAACTCCTACTGAATGAATAATTACGCTGTTATTATGGCAGGCGGAGCCGGAACAAGGTTCTGGCCAAAGGGCACAAGCAAACTGCCGAAACAATTTCTAAACGTCTCACATGAAATTGATACGATGGTGCAGCAAACGTATAAACGTCTCATTGAATTCATCCCTGCACAAAATATTTTCGTTGTTACAAATGCAAATCATAAAAATGAAGTCCGAAAACAGCTGCCGCATTTGCCCGAGCATAATGTAATTGCCGAGCCAATAGGAAGAAACACGGCTCCATGCATTGGTCTCGCAAGCTTATTCATTCAGCAATTTGACCCTAAAGCAAATGTACTTGTTGTTCCTTCAGATCATTTAATAAAAGATACAAAAGAGTTTAAAAGAATTATGACTGCCGGCTTAAAGTTTGTGCATGAGCATGGCGGAATTATTACACTTGGAATTACCCCGAGCCATCCTGAAACAGGCTATGGATATATTCAGTTTAATCCAGATGAATCTATAGATGAACCGGACGGTCCGGAAAAAATTTATAAAGTTAAAACCTTTGCTGAGAAGCCGAATCTTGAAGTGGCAAAATCATTTTTAGCCAGCGGTGATTTTCTGTGGAACAGCGGTATGTTCATCTTCAGAGCAGATACAATGATGGATGAAATGAAAATTTCATTGGCAGATGTATATGAATCATTAATGAAGCTTGTGCCTGTGCTTCGTTCGAAAGATTTTGATAAAACTTTGGATATGGTTTATTCACAGATAAAAAGTATTTCTATTGATTACGGTGTAATGGAAAAATCCTCAAGCGTTTATACTATAAAGAGTGATTTCGGATGGAATGATGTCGGCTCATGGGATGAGATTTATAACATCTCCGAAAAAGATTCCGAGGGAAATGTGAAGAAAGGAAGAACGGTTACGATTAATTCTAAAAATAATTTAATCATTAACGACCAGAAAATAGCAGCGTTAATCGGCGTTGAAGATTTACTTGTAATTGATACCGATAACGGCTTGCTTATCTGCAAGCGCGGAGACTCACAGTCAGTGAAGGAAGTTGTGGAGTATTTAAGAAGAAAAAACTTAGACCAGTTCCTATGATGTGATTAGATTTAGTTGTTGATATTACAATTTTCGTTATGCACATTTTGTGTAAACGAGGAGGTTGTATGAAATCAAATTTTAAAAACCAGATAACAGCTTTGTTTGTTATTTGGTTTCTTTTTTTAAACGGAGATTTTTCTTTAGCAGCTGATACAGTATCGGCAAAGTATTTCCCACTTGTTGTAGGCAACTCTTATACATACCTGAACTCAGACAATTTTTTTCAACAATGGCGAACCAAAGCAAGCATTACAAAGGATACAATAATAAACAATAAAAAATATTTTTATTGTAAAGGATTTCCTGGTATTAAGAATGGATCCTGGGTTAGATATGATTCATCCCGTTCAAATCTTTTAATATATACGGGCGGAGCAAGTTGTTCAAATTATTCGGGAGAGATAATAATGGATAGCTTGGCAATGTCAGTTAATAATTCAATTAACTGTTCTTACGATCTTATATCTTTAAGAAGATGCACAGCCATTGGCAATCAAACAGTGTTCGGCCAAGTAAGGCAGACAAAAACTTTTTTGCATGATGGACTCATTTATTCCAGGATAACTTATTCTGAAGGCATTGGGATTACAAGTTTTTGTTCAGGCGAACCTCCACCATGTCAGGGATACACAAATCTAATTGGCTGCGTTATGAATGGAGTTGTGATGGGTGATACGCTTTTAACAGATATTGAACAAACAAATACAACTATACCCGATAAATTTTATCTTTCGCAAAATTATCCTAACCCTTTTAATCCGGAGACTGTAATTTCTTTTGCCGTACCACAAAAATCCTTTGTAAGTTTGAAAATTTATAATGCAGTAGGAGTAGAGATGACTACTCTAATTAACGAAGAAATAAAATCCGGATACTATAACTATAAATGGAACGGCCAAAATTTGCCTTCGGGAATTTATTATTATAAAATGACATCAGGTGAATTCACAGAAACCCGCAAAATGATTTTAGTAAAATAAATTTTATACCTCTCTCTCTTTTTCAGAGAGAGGTATTCCTTCCTTATTTCATTTTTTCTCTTATTCTTTCCTGTTAATTTTGTTTAGCAGGCAAAATAACTGCCACTTAAAAAGGATAGAATATGAAAATCGATCATTTGGGTATAGCTGTTAAATCTCTGGAACAATCCGTTCCTGTTTTTGAAAAAATATTCGGAGTAACTGCATCACCGATGGAGCACGTTGCAGACCAAAAAGTAAACGTAAGGAAACTTCATTTAACAAATTGCGACCTTGAGCTGCTCGAAGGCACAGCGCCGGATTCTCCTATTTCAAAATTTATTGAAAAAAAAGGCGAGGGAATTCATCACTGTTCATTCGGAGTAAACGATATAATTGATAAATTATATCACCTGGATAATGCAGGAATAAATTTAATTGACAAGACTCCTAAGACCGGAGCAGATGATATGCTGATAGCTTTTCTGCACCCGAAATCTACTGCAGGAATTCTGATGGAGCTTTCACAAAAGAAATCGCATTAAGAAAAGCTAATTAAGAAATCTTATTGCAGAAAAACCGATTATATGTAATACAACCGGATGGAAGAAATAAAAATAAATACAGAGCTCTCCACTAAACTTGAAAATCTTCCTTCCACTCCCGGAGTATATCAGTTTAAGGATTCGAAAGGTTCTTTATTATATGTCGGTAAGGCAAAGATTTTAAAGAACCGCGTACGTCAGTATTTTCAATCGAGACCGCAGCAGTCGAGCCGCCTTGCAACGATGATTTCCAAAATCCGTGATGTAGAAATTATCACAACGGATACGGAAGTTGAAGCTTTAATACTTGAGCTTAATTTAATAAATGAGCTGAAGCCGAAGTATAACGTAAACTTCAAAGATGATAAGTCATACCCCTATATTGTAATAACAAACGAACCCTACCCAAGAGTTTTCCCAACCAGAAAAAAACGCTCAGACGGCTCTAAATATTTCGGTCCATATACGGATGTAAAGAATATGCGTTTTGCGCTTAAGTCAATCCGTGATATTTTTATGATACGTTCATGCAGTTTAAACCTCACAGATGAAAATATATCAAAAGGAAAATTTAAAGTCTGTCTGGATTACCATATAAAAAAATGTGAAGGACCGTGCGAAGGATTAGTTTCACAGGAAGATTATAATTTAATGATAGATGAAGTTGCAAAACTTTTAAATGGAAAGACATCTTCGCTCTTAAAAGAGATGAATCAGCGCATGAATTTTTATGCAGCAGAAATGCTTTTTGAAAAAGCTGCGAAGCTGCGGGACAGAATAAATGCAGTAGATGTATATTCATCCAAACAAAAGATGGTTGACGATGAAGTTATTGATAAAGATATTTTTGCATTTGAAAGACAGGATAATGACGGCTGCGGAATGGTGTTAAAAATCAGAGACGGGAAAGTTATCGGCAAGACACATTTCTATATGAATAATGTTTTAGAGAAAGGTGATGAAGAAATTTTGGAAAATCTTTTGATGGAGTACTACAATAAAACAGATTTTATACCTGATGAAATTTATTTACAGAACGAACTTGAAAATCCCGATACGGTAAAAGACTGGCTTGAGAAAAGAAAAAGTTCGAGAGTAGATTTTGTAATCCCCAAGATCGGTGAAAAGTATAAGCTTGTCTTCATGGTAAAAAAGAATGCAAGGCTGATGCTCGACGAATTAATTTTATCTAAGATGAAAAGAGATTTTACTCCGCCATCACTTGATGCATTGAAGCGTGATTTGAAACTGACGAAACTACCTAGGAGAATTGAATGTTATGATATATCACATATACAGGGTACGGATACTGTTGCTTCTATGGTCGTATTTTTTGACGGCAAGCCAAAGAAAACAGATTACAGGAAATTCAAAATACAGTCTGTCTCCAATGAAACAGGGCAGCCGGATGATTTTCTTTCTATGAGAGAAGTGATATTCAGAAGATTTAAAAGATATGTTGAGCAGGAAGAAAAACAAAAAGATGAATCGGCTGAAGGAAAAAATGAAAATAAAAAAACGGATGAATCTTTCTCAAGTATTCCCGATTTAGTAATTATTGACGGAGGGAAAGGTCAGCTTTCATCTGCAGTGCAAGTGCTTAATGATTTAGGAATAAAAAACTTAAATATAATCGGACTTGCAAAAAGATTGGAAGAAGTTTATTTGCCGGGTGATACGGATCCGCAGACAATACCAAAAACTTCAAGCGGGTTGAAGCTGCTGCAAAGAGTAAGAGATGAAGCTCACAGGTTTGCAGTAACGTTTCATAAAAGCCTTCGCGATAAAAGAACTTTAACATCAGAATTGACATCAGTTCCCGGAATAGGTGAAAAAGTTGCTAAGAAGTTGTTAACTCAATTCGGCTCAGTTGAAATGATTAAAGAAAAAATAAACAATGATTTTGAAACATTTGAAAAAACCATAGGGAAGAAGTTAAGTTTTTCGCTTAAAAATTACTTTTTTCCTACTACGTAAAAATTATTATAATTATATTTTTTTGTAAATTTTCACTTCATAAAACTAAAAAATAAAAACACCTTGGCGAAAAAAACAAACACAGATAACAAAGAAAAAGCTGTTGTCCCTGACAAAAATGATAAGACAGAAAAAAAAGAAATAAATTTTGAATTTAGTCCATACATAGCTCTTCAGGTCAGAGATTTTGATAAGGCTGTTGAGTTCTACAAAAATATTCTCGGTTTCGATCTGATAAAGAAGTATCAGAAAGAAGCACACTTCAAAAAAGGAAAAACAAATTTCTTTGTCGAAAAACAAAAACCCGGCAGAGTGATTTTAGAATTTAAAGTTGAAGACTTTGATGAAGCAAAGGCTTTGCTGGAAAAACAAGGATGCACAATTGTAATGCTTTATAATAAGAAGAGCGCTTTATTTCTTGACCCGTATGGTGTAACATTTCACATCTTCCAGGAATTAGAATAATCTGAATATTTAATTTAATGAAATTTGAATTCAGCCCTTTTGTAGCCGTTGAAGTAAATGACTATGAAAGGGCATGTGAATACTATGAGAAAGTTCTTGGTATGCAGATGGTAAAGAAGCATCCCGTTGAATCTCATTTAAAATCCGGCGATATGAATTTTTTTGTTTCCGGTACAGAGAAGAAAGAAATATTCTTTGAGTTCAAAGTTGATGATGCAGGCGAAGCAAAAAAATTATTAGAACAAAACGGATGTAAAGTTACAAACGTTTATAGTGAGAAAAGTTTTTTAGTCAGCGATCCGTTCGGATTAAAATATCACATCTTTCAGGAGTAATTTTTAAAGAGAACTGACCACCTGAAGCACTACTTCAAATGCATGTGTTGAGATTTTATCGTTGCCGCTGAAGGCATGATCAAGGTCGTAAATCAGAAATAGCAATAGCGCATTAATTGAGCAAAGTATTCCCACCAGTGTATAATGTACAGGCGCATTTTTCATTCCGAAGAAATAAGTAAAGGCAATGGAAACAAACCCGCCAATAAATAAAATAATCCAGATAACTGTAGGAACGTGACTTGTTGAGGCAAGAATTCTCAATCTCCGCAATTCGCTAAGTTCATTTAATCTTGTAACGGACTCATCATAAAATTGCGAGCTTACCGCATATTTTTCATCAACCCTGGAATACAAATTAAATAGTTTTGTAATGGCCAGTGTTGCTTTAAAGTCAAACTCTCCATAGGGAAGTTTTTTCCATTCATCGTTTATTACTATGCTTATGTATTCTTTAACTGCATTTCTTATTTCTGTTCTTGAAGGTTCGGGGAATTCGCTTGCATTGAAGTAAAGAAGATATGTCTGGTTTGCTTCCAGCTCAATATCTCTGCTTGATGTGTCAAACTCAGTCCATGTTACGTATACTACAAAAGCAATAAGTACGGCATAAAGCAAACCGAATGCATTGAAAAAATATCCTCCGACTTCATGATTATTTTTTAAGTATTCTTCAGTATATCTTTTCCTTACAAATCTTAATCCCATTGTGGAAATAAAAACTGCAAATACTATTATAAGCGGCACGGAAACAAAAATTGGAAGCTCGAGTAGAAATTTCATAAGTTTTTTGTATCTGTAAATATATCAAAAATATTTTTAAAATTGCGTGGCGATAAATTATGCTTAGATATTATATCATTCCTTATTATATATATTCAAACTTCAAAAATCTTTAATTTATATCAACAGTATTTTCTCAATTAAAAAATTTAATTATGAAAATAGGTTTCTTTCAATTCCGGCCCGCTCAAAACGACGTCAAAGCTAACTCCGAAAAAATTTATGATGCCCTCATTGATAAAGATTTTGATTTAATGGTGCTGCCCGAGCTTGCCAACTCCGGCTACATGTTTTCAAGCGCAGAAGAACTTGATAATGCATCTGAAAATATCCCAAGCGGAATTTTCTCGCAAACCTTGCTTGAGCTTGCAAAAAAGAAAAACGCATACATTGTTTCTGGAATATGCGAAAAATTTATATTCGAATATTTTAACTCTTCCATTTTATATTGTCCTGACGGTACATATAAAATTTATCGCAAGCTGCATTTATTCGATACAGAGAAAAAATGGTTTACGCCGGGTAATATGCCGCTGGAAGCTTATGAAATTCACCATACAAAAATAGGAATGATGGTTTGTTTCGACTGGATATTCCCGGAGACAGCGCGTACCCTGGCGCTTAAAGGAGCAAAAATAATCTGTCATCCGTCAAATCTTGTAATGCCTTACTGCCAGCAGGCAATGTTTACCCGCGCATTGGAGAATCATGTATTCACAATTACGGCAAACAGGATTGGCAGCGATAAAGACAGCGAAGGTAATGAATTATTTTTTACGGGTGAGAGTGTGATTGTTTCCCCTAAAGGAGAATATCTTGCAAGAGCGTCTAAAGATAAAGAGGAATGTATTATAGTTGAAATGAATATTGCAGAAGCGGATGATAAAAATATTAACGAGAATAATAATTTATTCGGTGATAGAAGAATGGGATTTTATGAAGTGTAATTACAAGCTTTAAAAAAGAAACACAGATGACTATGATTTTTATGATGTCACAGATAAAAAATTTTAAATTTAATCAGTGAAATCATATTTATCATAAAAATCTGTGTTTCTTTTTTAAGTGCAATCAGTGATTAAAAA
>JBHEKU010000019.1:0-36170 GCA_041859205.1 Ignavibacteria bacterium
TAGAATCATAAACCTTTAAGCTTACATTACCGGAATTCTTTATCGAATAAATTATTGTAGTTGATGGATTAAACGGATTCGGATAATTTTGATTCAGAGAATATTTATCAGGAATAATATTTGAATTTGGTTCTAAACCTGATACAGTATAAACTTTAACTCTTTTGTCGTTCCAGTTCCAAGGACCATTTTCACCGCCTGCTGAAGCAAGCCCCAACGAAAAAATTGTATCAACAACACTAACTGATGGAGCAACATAGTTAAAAGTAAAACTTGCGGAACCGCTTGTAAAATTTTTACCTGTTGATTGCACTACTTCTCCATTCAGAAGTTTTGTACCTGATTGATTTGTTCCCAAAGTTCCTTTTCTAACAGCCACATCTATTCCGGCTTTTTGACCGGTTGCGCTTGTAATTGCTAAAGAGTATGATGTTGTACTTCCTGCAACAACACTATCGGGACCGGTTAAAGCAACTGGTAATCCCGTATTAACGCTTGAGCTGTGACAGCTGCAGCCGCTTGTTGTTGTTTTTCTTGTTCTACCGGAAACTCCGTTAGCATACGAATATAAAATTTCCGTAGCAGCAAGAACTATCAGTGAAATCACAATAACCGAAAATGTAAACTTTAGTTTCATGGCACAAACATTATCATTAATAATATACTATAATATTAGTCAATATATGTGCCGAATTTGAACATTTAAGTTGTTGTTTTTAACGCGATTTATTTGAAATGTTTTAGAGGTGTTTTTAGAATTGTGGGGAATTTCTCTACTTTTGGGGAGATATGGGACAAAAACTGAAATCTATTTTTCCAGTTTATATTCAGCTAGTTTATTGTACAAGGTTTTTCTGTCAATACCTAAAACCCTGGAAGCTTTTACTTTATTCCATTTGCAGTCTTCAAGTGTTTTTTTGATGTACTCCTTCTCCATATCTTTAAGTGAAATGCTTTGAGACGCAAATCCGTTTAAGTTTGATTTATTGGGCGAGGATTGTAAGTAAAATTTGAATGAATTCTCTTTCAAAACTGAATCATTTGAAGTGATTATTGCACGCTCAAGAGTGTTTTCAAGTTCGCGTACATTTCCCTGCCAGTCTAACTGCATAAGAATTTTTAATGCGGCCGGTGTAATAGTAATTTCTCTGTCGAATTTTTTAGAAAGTCTTTCCAAAAAATAATCGGTCAGCAAAGGAATATCTTCTATTCTCTCTCTCAGAGGGGGAATTACAATATTAAACGTAGCTATCCTGTAATATAAATCTTCGCGGAATTTTTTCTGATTGACCAGTTCTTTAAGATTTTGATTGGATGCAGAGATTAATTTAACATCAATCTTTTTTATTCTATCACTGCCTACAGGTTTTATCTCCCAGTTCTCAAGAACACGTAGTAATTTTGACTGAAGGTTATATGGCATTTCGGAAATTTCATCAAGGAAAAGTGTACCTCCGTTAGCAGTTTCGAAAACACCTTTCTGCATTTCGGTTGCTCCGGTAAATGCGCCTTTAGTATGTCCGAAGAGTTCACTTTCTAAAAGTGTTTCAGGAATTGCTGCGCAGTTAATAGCAATGAAAGCATTATTCTTTCTCATGCTGTTGAAGTGAATAGCTTTGGAGACTAACTCTTTACCTGTCCCGCTTTCTCCTTCGATATGAACATTAACATCAACTCCTGAAACTCTTTTTATCAGATCATAAACTTCCTGCATCTTCTTACTTTTCCCTATGATATTTCCGAAAGAAAAATTCTGCTCTACCTGTGAGCGAAGCTGATTAATATCCCTTTTCAGATTTATTTTTTCAGCTGCGTTTTCAACCTTTAAAATTAATTCCTCAAGTTTAAGCGGCTTCATTAGGTAATCATAAGCTCCCAGCTGCATCGCCTCTACGGCAGATTCGATTGAAGCATACCCAGTTACTAAAATAAAAATGCTTTCTTCGGGTTTCTTTTTTAAGACATCGATTCCGGAATAACCCGGCATTTGCAAATCTGAAATAATGATATCAAAAAAATTATTTTCAAGTAATTTAACAGCTTCCCTGCTGTCACTCATTTGAGTAACTGCATATCCCTTTTCGCTTAAAACTTTTCCGTATAATCCGGTGGTTTTAGGTTCGTCGTCTATCAGTAAAATCTTAATTTCCATGATTACAAAATATATAATTTAATCTTTTTAAGAAACTGTTGAATTTTTCCACATTCCCCATAATTGTACACACATAAACTTAAATTATAAGCGATATTTGGACTTTTTAATTTGGCACGGTCTATGACATACATTTAAGTATAAATTATAATAAAAGTAATAATAGCAGTGAAAAAAAATTTACAATATTTAACTTTTTAGGAGAAAAACCATGAAACTGATCAGTACAATTTTTCTACTTCTTGTATTTTGCGTTGGGAATTTATTTGCAGTCCCTCGCGTAAAGATTGTGACGGAATATGTTACGCCGAATATGTATGCATCTAACCCTGCATTTACAGCTGACTCTACTGTAGCAACAGGATTGAGAACAGTTGCAAAAGGCACTTATGTTTATTTAAGAGCCTGGAATTTCGGCGACGCAAACCCAATAACCAGTTTAACCTGGTCATTCAATCAAAAACCTTCAGGTTCTACTGCAGCGTTTTCCAATGTAACCGGATTAGCTAACTGGCAAAAATTTAAAGCAGACCTAACAGGAACTTATGAAGTAAAGGTTTCTATCGTTACTTCCGGCGGAAGCAAAGATACAACATCCTTTATTTATGCAGCTACATTTGTCGGAACCGGTGGATTTGATAGTGTTGCAGCATCATTCCCAAACTGTATGAGCTGCCACGGTTCAACACCGAAGTTTCAGGAAATATTTAACAAATGGAAAACGACTTCACACGCTACAAAGTTTAAATCTATGATTACTGCCGGACCGACTTCTTACGGAATTAATCAGTTCAGAATTCATACATTAGGATATGATCATTACATCGCAACAGATAACAATGGTTTTGATGATAAAGCAAGCACACTCGGATGGAACTGGACTGCATATGCTCCTCCTAAATCATCTAACTGGGATTCCTTAAAAAGAAAATTCCCTTCATTAGTTGCATTTGCAAATGTTGGATGCGAAAGCTGTCACGGACCCGGAAGTGAACACGCATTTAACGGCGGTGATACAACTAAAATAATGAAAAGTGTCGATGAAGGTAATTGCGGAAAATGCCATGATTCACCTTTAATAGGTTCTCAATTTACACAATGGAAAAATGCAAAACACTCGAACATTATTTGGTCTAACTCTTTTGCGCAGAACAATTACGCAACACCAAATGACCTGGGCAACTGTATAAGATGCCATGACGGTCAGGGTTACGTTAACTTTACTAAAGGCAAAGCAACAAATACAAACGGAATGACACAGGCTAAACTTGAAAACGTAGCCTGCGCAACTTGCCACGATCCGCATAACGGAGAAATTAGAACCAGACCTGTAAACAGCGATACATTGGGCAATGGTTTTCACTATACAGGGGTTGGAACCGGTGTAGTGTGTCTTGACTGCCACAAATCACGTAAAAGTGCAGCAACTTATCCTGTAGTAACTAGGGTTACAAGCTCAACATGGGGACCACACCACAACAGTCAGGGAGATCTTTATTTAGGTCAGAACCTTGCAACATTTGGCGGCACACCTTACAGACAAACACAGCACTGGGCATTCTTGCCGAATGCCTGCGTTACTTGTCACATGGCACCTACAGATACTGCTTCAGCCAACAAAGATAAAGTTGGAGGGCACGCATTATTCCTTCATAATGAAGCAACAGATTATGACCACTTAAAAGCTTGTCAGAACTGTCACTTTGGTAAAACAAGATTTGACCAGTTTATTGCTGATCAGGATTATGACGGTGACGGTACAATTGAACCATGGAGAAAAGAAGTTGAAGGTTCTTTAACTAAATTGGCAATCGCATTACCACCTAGAGGTATTGACTCAGTTTCTTGGCAGTTAATTGCACAAGATTCAAACAATGTTAACTTAAGAAAAGCTTACTTTAATTATCTATCAATTCGTGACGGTGCAGAACACGGAATGCATAATGCCAAATATACTATTGATGCTTTAATTGCTTCAAGAAATATTTTGACAGGTATTTTACCTCAATCTTCTGAAGTTCCTGATAAATATGAAATGTCACAAAATTATCCAAACCCATTTAATCCTTCAACAAAGATTAATGTTTCATTGCTAAAAACTTCAAATGTAAAAATCGTAGTTTTTGATATTACAGGTAAAGAAGTTGCAATACTGGCTAATACAGTAATGAATGCAGGAAAGTATGTAATTGACTGGAATGCAGCAAGCACCGGCGCTCTCAGCAGCGGAGTTTACTTCTACAGAATAACAGCAGGAAGCTTTGTTGATGTAAAGAAAATGATGTTACTGAAATAATAAATAATAATTTGTAAGTTCTTTTTTATAGAGACTAAAAGGCTGGTATGAGTTTCATACCGGCCTTCAGTTTCAACAGGATAAGTAACAAATATAGTTACAATCAATTAGAGAAAAATTATGAAATATAGTCTTCTAATTCTAATTGCATTTCTTTTTTCTGTTAATACAGCAGAATCGCAATCAATCAACTTCAGATTTAATAATTACTTTTACGGGTGGGAAAGATTAGATAGTCTCTCCGATAACTCTTCTGCAAAGACAATGCACTTAAGAGGATATCAAAATTATCTTCTTGAGTTCAATACAGGCAAATGGTCTTTCAATACAATGGCGCAAACAGAAGAGGATGTTGTAAATAAAGTTGATAAAGGTTTTAATTACAGATTTTATAATCTGTATGTAAAAGGCAGCAATCTTTTTAATCTTCTTGATGTAAAGCTAGGGCGACAAAGTTTATTTGCAGGCGCAGGAACCGGAACAATTGACGGACTTTATTTCAAAATAAAAGCCGGGCAAAATAAAGAATACCAGTTTGCAGGCTATGGAGGAATTCCAACTGCTTACTCATATGAGTTTGAGAAATACACAAAGCTTGAAAACAATTATCACTTCGGAGCACAGTTCACTTATTACGGATTTAAAGACTTAATGGCTTCTATAAGCTACTCGAATAAAAAACGCACACCTGAACCATACACAACGATAAGATTAGACAGTATATTCAACCCAACAGTAAGGGAAATAACCTTTGACGGACCCGCAGAGCAGCTTGCAGGAATTGATTTGAATTATACATATCTCGGAGTACATAATTTCTACAGCAAAGTTAACTTTGATATACAGGCAAAGAAATTATATAAAGCAGATTTTAATGTAAGAGTACAGCTAATGGACAAATTAAGAGCATTCGGTGAATATGATTACCGCGAACCTCATTATACTTACAACAGCATATTCTGGGTATTCAATTTTTCAAAATATCAGGAAGTATCCGGAGGTCTTGATTATACTCTGGATAACGGAATTAACATATATGGAAAAGCAGGCGTAGTACTTTATGAAAATGACAACTCTGTAAAAATAAATGCAGGCTTCACTCATCCGAATTTTGGTTTATCGTTCATAAAATATTTCGGCTATGCAGGTGAATCTGATGGAGTATTTGGTTTTTACCAGAGAAACTTTGAAGATAATTTATTCTCAACTTCTGCCTCTCTCAGTTATGCAAGATATAAACTTGGAAATGTATATGAAGGAACAGAAAGAGTTAATTCTTTCAGCGGAATGTTGGGATTTACTTACAGACCTTTACCTCAATTCTCTATAGATACACAAGGACAGTTTATAGTTAACAGAATTTATCAATCAGATGTAAGATTTTTAGTAGGCTTCAACTACTGGATGTTTAAAAAGTTTTAATTAGTTTTTAATTATAAGAGTATGAAAATTGCCAAACTTTATTCACTGATCTTTTCAGGTTTAGTTATCTTCCTATGTACTACTGCATACCTTACAAAAGATGCTTCAAAGGAAGTTTCCATACATAAGCAGACAAGGAAAGTATTTGCATCTGAGAAACAGGAAAAATATGATAACAGCAAGATTATAAAGTTTAATCACAAGCTGCACATAGTAGATGCAGAAATTAAATGCGAAGATTGTCACACAGGAGCAGTTACATCCGTATCTTTGAAAGACAACCTGAATCCTAAAAAAGAAGTTTGCGCTTCCTGTCACGATGTTAAAAGTGAGAAAGACTGTAAGCTATGCCACTACGATGGTGTATTTGAAAAACTTAAATCACCAAAGCCGGATTTAATATTTTCTCATAAGCAACATATAGACTCTGAAAAACAAAAATGCACAGATTACCATCAGGGACTTGATAAAGTAAAATTTGCAAAAGAAAGCGCAGCAGGACAACCAAGTATGGAAAGCTGCTACAGCTGTCATAATAACCAAAAAGCATCTAACAATTGTGAATCCTGCCATAGCAACTTAACAAACTTAAATCCAAAGAGTCACCAAAGCCCGAATTTTCTGAATGAGCATAAAGTTAGCTTTAATGTTCCGACAGATAAAAATAATTGCGCAATGTGTCACTCAGATAATTTTTGTCAGACATGCCATTCCCCTGTTGGAGTAAAAGGAAGCAATTCTAAAGATAATTTTTATGCACCTTATTATACTAAAGAAAACGGTGTAAGAACTGATAGAGCAGCGCTTCAAAAATTAACCAATGCTCATACATTAAATTATAAATTTACTCACGGACTTGATGCAAATCAAAAAAGTTTTGAATGTAAGACTTGCCATGAAGAACAATCGTTCTGTGTAAGCTGCCATCAAAACGGCGGAGAGATGATTACAGGTATTGCACCTACAAGCCACTCCATTCCGAACTTCACTACATTTGGTGTGAATACGGGCGGAGGCTTGCACTCAGAGCTTGCAAGAAAGGATATAGAATCATGCTCATCATGTCACAATGTGGAAGGAAGAGACCCTGCTTGTATAAAATGTCACATGGATAATGACGGAGTTAAAGGTACAAACCCGAAGACTCATGAATTCGGTTTTCAGAAAGATGAAAAAGGAATCTGGCACAATACACAAGGTGCTGTTTGTTATACTTGTCATACTGATGCAAATGCTAAGCCTACAGGAATTGCCGGTGTAGGATTCTGCGGATACTGTCATGGTCAAAAAAGATAATAAAACGGCTTAAATACAAAGTAAAGTTTAAAGATAAACCAATTAAATTCTTACAATAATGAAAAAGATTTTTCTACTCTATGGATTGTTTATTACACTGTTAACTTCTGCACTCGTTTATCAGGGATGTGCAAAATTCGATAACTCTGTTACACTTGCACCTGAGATTGACACACATCCGAACGGATGGGCAAATCCATCTTCTACTAAATTTCATGGAAAATATATTGCGGATAACAAGCAATGGAATCTGAATCAATGTAAAACTTGTCATGCTGCTGATTACACAGGTGGTACTGCCGGTTCAAGCTGCTTAGGATGCCATACGGCAAGCGGCGGACCTGAAAATTGCAGACTTTGCCACGGTAATACAGACCATGCAAATCCGCCAAAAGGATTATTAGGTGATACAAATGTTAGTTTCATCGGAGTTGGTGTTCACGTTACACATGTAAATTCTCCAAAGTTTTCGGCTTCGCTGCACTGTAGTGATTGCCACACATTTAATGGTTTTTCAGACCCAAGCCACATTGGAAATAATCCTGACGGTATTGCAGAAATAAATTTCGGTGCATTGGCACATGACTCTTCGAGCGGAGTAGTTCCTAATCCTACATGGGATAGAGGTACGGCAACATGTTCAAATTCCTATTGCCATGGTTCTTTCAAAGGGGGAAATCCAACTGCAGCAGGTATTTGGACAGACCCGAATAGTGTGAAATGCGGAACATGTCACGGAGATCCGGTTACAGGAAATCCGACTCCAAAAATCGGAGGAGTTGTTGCAGCACCACACTTTCCGTTTATGACTATTACATCTTGCTATGTTTGCCACGGTTCAGTGATAGGACCAACAGGAACAATGGTTGATAAGAGCAAACATATAAACGGAGCAATTGATTATTAATAAGTTTTTAGTAGTTCGTCAATACAATTCTTCTAAAGAATATTTGACGAACCCTGTCAAACAGAGATAATGGTATTAGTAAGATAGTACCATTTACAACTTGCCCTATGGATGAAAAACCTCTGCGTCCTGCAGAGGTTTTTTTATTATCAATTCTTACCTTTTAATAATTAGTTTTCTGATATAATTTACTTGCACATGAATAAATCGTCATTAATTTGTACAAACCTTACCAAATATTATTCGCATAGATTAATATTCGGCAATCTTACTTTAACCTTAAATGAAAATTCCTCAGTTGGAATTGTAGGGAAAAACGGCTCGGGAAAATCGACTTTAATAAAAGTAATAGCCGGGATTATCACTCCGTCCAAAGGTGAAGCCGCTTTAAAAATAGAAGACAAACCTATACCTAAAGATACATTCTTTAAGCATATTGGTTTAATGTCACCCTATCTTAGTCTGTATGATGAGTTAACAGGATATGAAAATCTTGAGTTTTTTCTTAATATAAAATGTCCCGGTAAAGATGTAAAGGAAAAAGAAGAAAAAATTAATTTTCTTCTGGAAAGTGTCGGCTTAATTAAAAGAAAAAAAGACTTATATAAAAATTATTCTTCGGGAATGAAGCAGCGTTTAAAGCTTGCCTTCGCACTGCTTAACGATCCTTTGCTGCTTTTATTAGATGAGCCGTGCGCAAATCTTGATAAGGAAGGAATTGAAGTTGTGTATAGATTTGCTGAAGAACAAAGGAAAAAAGGAATGCTGATGGTAGCAACGAATGAAGAATCTGATTTACAATTATGTGATACTTTAATAAATATAGAAGATTATAAAAAAGGATAAATAGTCATGGAAAAAATGGTAACTAAAGAGCTGGATGTTTATTTCAGCGAGATAAAAAAAGTACTGAAGAGATATTCTATTGAAGAGAATGATGAAGATAAAATAATGGAAATCCTTTCCGAGAGTATAAGCAAGATGATTGCTCTTATGCGGGAAGGGAAGTCTGCCCATGAAAAATTTTTTTCGGATATAATATTAAATTCTGTTGACGCAATTATAGGCTTCGATAATAACTACAAAATATTTCTTTGGAATAAAGGAGCTGAGGATATTTTTGGCTATAAACTTGAAGAAGTAACAGGTAAGGATTTCTCTATTCTTATACCCGAGTATCTTATCAACGAAGGTGAAAAAGAATTTCTTATAAAAGTCATTGCCGAAAGAAGTTTTCTAAAAAATTATGAAACTGAAAGAATAACTAAAAGAGGAGAAATAATTACTGTAAGTATTTCCCGATTTGCAATCTTTAATACTAAACGGGAAATTATAGGAAGTGTCGGCATCGTAAGAGATATTACAAAAGAGAAGCAGCTTGAGAAAGAACTGAGAGAAAAAGAAAACCTTGCTCTCGTAGGTCAGGTTGTTTCGTCAATTGCTCATTCACTGGCAAACCCGCTGAATCTGATATCAGGCAATACAGAATATCTGCTGATGAATAAAAAACCCGGCGAAAAAGATTTTGATGAGTTGAAAAATATAATGGAAGAGACAAATTCAATATCCGAGCTTATACGAAGTATTATGGATTTCTCCCGTCCGCTTGAGTTAAAAAAGGAAAAACTTGATATCAGTGAACTATTGAATGAAGTTCTCGAAAAAATTAAATACTCCTTTGAAGGTAAAGATATAAATATAGATAAGCAGATACATGGTTCTGATTTTATAATCTTAGGAGATACTTTTCAGCTTAAAGATGCATTTATAAATTTATTTATAAATGCAATTCAATCTATAAAAATTAAAGGAAACATTAGCATAGTCCTTGAAAAAAATGAATATGAAATAAAATTCTCCATCACAGATACCGGCTCAGGTATACCGGAAAAAGATTTACCAAACATATTCAAACCATTTTATTCTACAAAAGATTACGGTAAAGGCACCGGTCTTGGACTTGCCATAACGAACAAAGTAATAAAGGAACACGGCGGCAGTATTTCAGTCCGCTCCCGACTGGAAAAGGGAACAACATTTACAATTCAGTTCCCTCTTTAAGCATTAACTCCCTTTCTGAAATTTACACTGCCGCAATATTTCTAATCAATTTGTGAAAATTCAACTCCTATTACCACTATTCCACATCCTATATTAAATTTTTAATATACCCGTTTTTTACCTTTTTTGGGATTTCACATTTATAAATATTGTATTTGATTCAATCTAATACAATATTATTATTTTTTTTAATTGATAGAGAAACTAAAATATTTAGGTTTCACTGATTACGAAGCTAAGGTTTTCATAGCTCTTCTGAAGGGAAGCCTTATGAGTGCCTCTGAAATAGCAGATGATGCTAAAATCCGCCGTACCGATGTTTACAATATACTAAAATCATTCGTTGAAAAAGGTTACTCAAATGAAATTGAAACAAACTCCATTCTTAAGTATGAGCTGATTGACCCTGATATAATTCTTGATAAGCTTGAAAGAAGAATAAACGCTAAGAGACAAAAAGAGTTAGACACATTAAAGGAAACATTTAAAGAACTTAAGCCTCTTCACAGAACAAAAGAATCAGAATCAGTCAAGAGAGTCAACATAGAGCTAATAAGAGGGTATAACCAGCATCGCGAAACAAAATTTCTTGAGCTGCTGAAAAATGCAAAGAAAGAAATTTTGTTTATGGTAAAGCTGGAGCATGCCGTTATGAATGAAGTAGATGCTACCGCTAAAAAATTCATGAAGAACGGAGGTGTAATAAAATCCCTGTATCAGGTAAGCGATAATTTCAGAATAAAAAAAGATAATAAGTGGAGTAAAGGAACGGTAAGCGACCTGGTTAAAGCGTGCGAATTCTTTGAAAAATGCGGGGAGAAGTTAAGACTGAGCCACAGCCCTGTACCCAATATGACTATTTTTGACAGGGAGTTTGTATTTCTTAACATAACAGATAAAACACTGCCGAAGCATAATGAAGCAGATGTATTAATAAAAAATAAAGAGTTTGCAGAAAATATGATTATAGTATTTGAATCTCTATGGGAAAAGGCGCAGGAGCTGAAAACCTTTAAACAAAATCTTTAATTTTCATCCCTTAGACTATGAGAAAACTCATACTTTGTTTTATTGCAATATTGATGACGAATAGTGCTTTTTGTCAGACTACTTTTATACCTACAGGTGGAACATCACTCTATGATTTGCAGTCAAACGGCACACCGGTTCACATTATACAGGATAAAAATAATCCTGATAATATTCATGCTGTATTTATGTCCAGCCCTATCAATGACACAATTTTTGCGCAAAGAACAATTCAGTATTTGTATAGTTCTGATAGAGGATTGACATGGAGTTTTATAACTGATTTTTCTTTTTTGGGTAAAATGGGTTTTCCTGCACTATCACTTTTAAGTAACGGAAACGCAATAATATCAATGCATGGTGGTACTTCGATTCAAAAAACTTATACCTTTGTTGATGCATTCGCCGGATTAGGTTCATTTGCAAATCTTGGCAGTCCTTGCACTAGTATACTTTGGCCTGCCGTTGTTGCATCAGCCAATGTAAACCTTACGAATAAATTTTACATTGTAGGAGGAACTTCACCCGTTAGTTTTACCTCTGGTTTATCTTTAACTACCCCAACATACACTGCTTGCCAAACAGTAGATTCTAATGGTTCACCCAATGGATATTCCATCGCTATAGGAACTGATGGTAGAGTGGGGATTGCTTTCATTAAATCAAATTCAATTCCTGATGCAGGTGATGTAAATTTTATTGAATCAATTGATAACGGTCAAACATTCAGTGCTCCATTAAAAATATATGATGCAACAATCAACGCTGATAATACATATAAAGGAGCATTCCGGGGGATAAGTTTAGTTTACAGCGGTAACACTCCTAATGTAGTATTTGAAGTTGCGAAACAAAATACTTCAGGAGCATATTTTCCTAAGGAACCGGGAGGAATAATGTTTTGGTCTCCTTTACTTAGCGGCAGTAATCCAAATAAAAGCAAATACATTGCGCGAAACGATTCAACTGGTTCAACAGGATATATACCTTTCTATAAAGCCTTCGGACATGATGCGCTTACTTCTATTTGCAGACCATCCATTGGTGTAATGAACAATGAGAATTATATGGGAGTAGTTTTTATGTCTTCAACTCCTGATATAATGATAATAAATAACGATACAGTAAATTATAATTCTTTATACATATCATTCACAGGCAATAAAGGTCTTACATGGAGACAACCTAAAAAAATTACACCTGATGAATTGAAAGACTGGACTTATCCTTCCATGTCTTCATTCAATTTCGCATCAAATCTATATACAGCAAATATTGTTGCTACTTGTGATTCGATTCCCGGAAGTTATGTTAATAATCCATCCTCTGGAAAATCTTTAGCCAAACAATATTTTATAAGAGTAAATAATGATGTTATAATTGAACCCGTAACTGTAACAGCTACTACCGGAAGCATCAGATACAACGATAATAACCAGCTTGTTACAGGAGGCATAGTAAAAGCCCTGCGTTTTGATGAAACCACGGGTCAGGTAATAACAACTACAACTTCCCCTATAGATGCAAACGGTAACTATTCATTATCTTTTGATATTCCCTACTATACACATTATATAGTAGCATATCCAAATTCAGAACCTGAATCAGACTTTATCCCAACTTATTTTCCTCAGACTATAAACTGGCAAACTGCTTCTACGATAAATTCAGGAGTGAATAACTCAAGTATTAATATAGGTGTATTCAGGAAATCTAACTCATCGGGGCCAAACTCAATTTTGGGAGTAACAAATAAATCCGATAACAATATTCTTTCTCCATTGCCCCAAACTTTGATATATTTGAAATCAGGAAGTGCTTTTTTAGATTTTTCTGAATCTATTTCAAACGGCAGGTATAATTTTTCAAGCTTATCTACCGGCAGCTATGAAATAATTGCAACTAAATTAGGATATTCAACATCAACACAAATTATACAGTTGAATTCACCTTTGAGAGATTCAATAAACTTTATTTTAAATCAGGTATTAGTCGGTGTAAACTCAATTTCAAATATTATTCCTAAGAAGTTTAGTTTATACCAAAATTATCCGAATCCGTTTAACCCCGTTACAAACATTAGATTTGATATTCCTCAATCTTCTTTTGTAACAATAAAAATATATAACGTTCTGGGGAAAGAATCTGCGGTATTGTTGAATGAAAATAAATCTGCTGGGAGTTATGTAATTGATTTTGATGCCTCAACGCTTACGACCGGTGTCTATTTTTATAGAATAGAAACACAAGAGTTCACTCAAATAAAAAAAATGATACTCTTAAAATAAAGTAAAATTTTAAAGTTAGCTATGAGAGAGTTTATTTTTTAATTTTACTTCTTCCCCTTCTTGATAATAATTTATCAGGAAGGGGATATAAAACAGTAAAAAGTATTTACTATGTCATTGAACGAAACCAGACAGAAGCAGAAAAACTTTAAAAGAAGCTCAAAAAATTCCGGGATTTTAGCTATGAGAAAGTTTATTCTTCCGGTTATGATTCTGCTTCTGCCTGTGATTTCTATTGCGCAATCAAGTTGGTATATGCAAAATTCCTCCACCTCAAGTAACCTAAATGATATATTTTTTATCAATCAAAGTACAGGATGGGCAGTCGGAGATAATGGAACAATTGTAAAAACTATAAACGGTGGTTTCAGTTGGTACAGCCAAGCAAGCGGAACTTCACTGGTTCTTAGAAAGGTTCAATTTATTAATTCTAATTCAGGATGGATTGTGGGAGGAAACTTTAATTCTCCACCTAATCCATTTTGTGAGTTTAGCTCTGTAAAGCTTAAAACCACGAACGGAGGTCTAAACTGGACTTTACAGCAAACAACAAGTTTAGGAGTTCAGTATAATGATATAAGCATGATAGACTCTAGCACTGCTTTTATCGCAGGTGAATCGATGGATAATTTTCAATGCATTATGGGAATAGGGTCTATTGGCAAAACAACTAATGGCGGAATTGGCTGGAGCGGAATTTCGTCCCCTATAAGCACAGGCTTTATCAATAAAAGCGTAAGTTTTATTAATAGTTTCACGGGATATGTATCGGCACTCCATTCCTCCGACGTTTTGTATAACTTAAAAAAAATTCTTAAAACGACAAATGGCGGAATCAACTGGACAATAAAAACCACCGATTCATCAGACGGCTTTAGCGCTCAAAATAACTTTATAAGATTTCTTAACGAAAACACCGGTTACTATATTAACGGAAATTTTTTCAGAACAACTAACAGTGGAGATAACTGGATTAAGTTCGATAGCCTCTCAGTCTATGGAATGAATAAATTTTCTTTCTTAAATCTTAATACAGGTTATCTTGTTGGTCAAAATAAATTAGTAAAAACATTTAACGGCGGAACAACTTTTATTACAAATTCCGGAACAACTTTCACAGGGTTGAATTCTGTTTGTTCGAATGATACAAATCACGTCTGGGCTTGTGGGGCGGGTGGTAAAATTGTTTATGGCGGAGATGCTATTGTACCCGATACTACTTCAATAAAATATTTCCCATTGAAGATTGGAAACAGCTGGACGTATGAAACCACATATGAGCTTCCGCCGGGAATAAATAATACTAAAGTCACAATAGTTTCAGATACAGTAATAAATAATATTAAATATTATAAAACTGCAGGAAGATTTCCTGGCTTTACAAGTAACTTGATAACATTAGATTCGTTAACTGGAAATATTTTTTGCTATTCAGAATCCCCTTCATGCGCTAGGTATCCGCAAAGACTTTTAATGGATTCATTAGCAGGCAGAATAGATGATACAGTACGCAGATGCCATAATCCTCAAATAGGAATAGTAACAGATACATCGAATTATTCTTTACCTTGGCAATCAGTTAAAGCTAAAGAAATTTATTACACATCGCTTGTAGACCAATCTCATACCTATGGGAAAGGTTTTGGATTGGTTGATTTTGTAACAAGTGAAGGAACTTCAACTCCTACAAGATTAAAAGGCTGCATTATAGATGGAATTATGTATGGAGATACTGCAGCTTTTTCTCAGTTCACAAAATATTTACCTTTACAAGTGGGCAATAGCTGGACATACAAAAGAACAATATTTGATCCACCAGCTCCAATTGAAATTACTTTCGAAACGGTTACAATTATATCTGATACAACAATCAGCGGAGTAAAATATTATAAAACAACAGGAGTATTTCCACTTTACGGAGGAAACTTAATAACAATGGATTCTTTATCGGGAAATATTTTCAGATACATGGAAAACTCTACCTGTTCTCAATACCCGAAAAGATTTTTACTTGATTCACTTGGTGCCAAAGTGGGTAACTCAATTCAATCATGTCCAAACACAAATACTAATGGCACTGCATTGGACACAAATATTGTTACGATTTTTAATCAATCCGTTAAAACAAAAGGATTTTTATCCCCGGCTCAATCGCCAATTGGAGTAAATCATAGATATTCAGAAAAATTCGGACTTATTGGGGCGGGGGCTATGGAAGGAAGCTCTGTAACGTACTCCTTAGAAAGTTGCACAATAAATGGTGTTACTTATAATGATTCTCTTAAATCCATCTCTGGTACAATAAAATTCTCTGATAACAATCAGCCCGCTTCCAATGGCTATGTTAAAGCTCTGAAGCTAAATACTTCAACCGGAAATGTTATCACTTATGACTCAACTCAGATAGGAACAAACGGAGCATATAATTTACATGTTCCGCCGGATTTATATTACATAGTTGCTTATCCTAATTCAGAAAAACAGGCAGATTTTATTCCAACTTATTTTCCTTCTACTATCAACTGGCAGAACGCTGTAAAAGTTAACTCGGCTAATAATCCTTCTAATGTTAATATTTCTGTTCACAGGAAAAGTACGATAGCCGGAGCATATTCCGTTAACGGATGGATTACAGCACAAACAAATAGTTCATTAACAGGGATAAAAGATGCAGTCGTTTACATAAAGCAAGGAAACGATTTCAAAGATTATTTTATAACACAAAGTTCCGGCCAATATAATCTGAATAGTTTACTATCGGGAGTTTATGAGATAGTTGCTGACAGACTTGGTTATGTAAGCGCCCAACAAATCGTTTCCGTTACAAACGGTAATCTTGAAAATATTAATTTCGCATTGATTCGAGTCGGAATCACAACTATTTCAAATGTTATACCGGATAAATTTAATCTATACCAAAATTATCCGAATCCGTTTAATCCGGTAACAAATATTAAATTTGATATTCCTAAAGCTTCTTACGTTAAAATAAATGTATATAATGTTTTAGGTAAAGAAGTATCGTTATTGATGAGTGAAAATAAACCTGCAGGAAGATATTCAATTGATTTTGATGCTTCCTCGCTAACATCAGGGGTGTATTTCTATAAAATAGAAACCGGGGATTTTGCAGAAACAAAAAGAATGGTCATTTTAAAATAGTCATAAGAAAAGTTTTTAAATTAGCTATGAGAAAGTTTAGTTTAATATTTTTCTTATAATACTCCCCGATTACAAGATCGGGAACAATTTTAAATTTTTCTGCGCAAGAGAAAAACCTTATAAATAACATTGAGGTTGCAAAGCAGGAGTTTAAAGATAATTAAATGAAGCCTTTAAATTTTAAAAATTAGCTATGAGAAAGTTTGTTTTTCTAATTTCATTTCTGCTCCTTGCTTTGGCTTTTATTTCAGTTACAGGCTGGATAACAAATACCTCCTCCGTAATTGATGATGATACTAATAATGAAGTAAGAAGAAGCAGCGATTCGACAGCTAAAAATTATTTTCCATTGAAAATCGGAAACAGCTGGACGTATAAATCGCTGAACTCCAACGGTGATACTTCATTTATCAGAAGCACTGTTCTTTCTGATACTTTAATCAGAAATGTTATTTACTATAGGTTAAGCCATGAACTTCCTTTTTTTGGCGGCACACTTATTACCTTAGATACTGTAACAGGAAATTTATACAGCTATAATGATACTAAAGGCTGCACTTCATTTCGCACAGGAAGCCTTCTTGATTCACTGGCTTCAAATCCAGGAGACAGGGTTTTCCCATGCGGAGAGAGTCGTCTTTTCGGTAAGTGTATCGATTCATCACGAATACAGATATTCGGAACTCAAAAGAAATCTAAATTTTTCTTATCGCCTGTATTTGCAGCCTCGGGTTTGTTCAATCGCTTCACCGAAGGAATCGGGATAACTTTCTCTACAAAAATTGCCGGCTCAGGAATTTCCCTGGCTTACCTTACAGGCTGTGTGCTGGGTAATCAGGTTTACGGTGATACCAGCACTACAACACATGTTTTCGGAACAGTAATATACTCAGATAATAATCAGCCCGTATCAAATGGCTATGTAAAAGCTTTGCAGCTTGATAGAAGCACGGGAAATATAATCGTGCTTGATTCCGTTCAAATTCAGACCGGTGGATATTATTATTTCAGAGTTCTTCCCAATGACAGTTATTATATAGTTGCATATCCTAACTCAGAAGAAGAATGTGACTACGTGCCGACATATTTTCCTTCAACTATAAACTGGCAAAATGCTGTAAGAGTAAACACCGGTAATAATCCTGAAAATGTGAAAATATCTGTCTATCGAAAAAGTTCTGCTAACGGGTCATTTTCAATTTCCGGGAGGGTTTCTTCACAGGTGAATCAAATGTTCAGTGTATTGAAAGATGCAAATGTTTATTTAAAACAAGGTGAAGTATTTAAATCATTCAACATTACTCATACATCCGGAGAATACAAATTAAAGGATCTGATTTCAGGAAATTTCCAGATTATTGTAAACAGACTTGGCTATGTAAACCTTAAGCAAAATATAATTCTCAATAATTCTAATTTACAGAATATTAATTTTTTCTTAGAACCTACTTTCATAAAAATTGCAACAACAACTGATATTGTTCCGAAAAAATTTAGACTGGACCAGAACTTTCCAAATCCCTTTAATCCTGTAACAAGGATTAGATTTGATATTCCGAAATCATCATTCGTAAGTTTAAAAATTTATAACTCGTCAGGAAAAGAAGAAGCTACGTTATTTAATGATATGAAATCTGCGGGAAGTTATGAAGTAAGTTTTAATGCAGAAAATTTTTCTTCGGGAGTATATTTTTACAGGCTGGAAACAGAAGGCTTCGTTGAGACTAAAAAAATGATGGTAGTAAAATAGATTCTCTTGCGCTACGGGCTTTATGCTCCGGTTATTCTAGAAGCATATAGCCCGCTTTTAAAAAGTAAACTTAAATTTTCTTCTAGATATTTCTCAAATAAGAAATACTCTTATGCCTTAAAGGGCTTTATACTTATTTCGCCGTGAGTATAAAGCCCCCCTCCTTAAAAATGAAAAGGCGGGCAGACTGGATTCTCTTGCGCTACGGACTTTACTTCTCATCTCGCCAGGATAGTTGTAAGGTCCGTTTTTTATTACTGCAATTAATTTACTTCTATTTTAAAATCTTCTTTCAGAACGGTCTTTAATCCTTCTTCAAATGTTCTCGGATTATACTCAGGCATTATAGATTTTAAAAAAGCAATGTCAGTTCTTTTTTCAAAAGTACCGTCCGGCTTTGAAGTATCCCATGAAATTTCGCCGTCATAGTTAAAAACTTTTTCTGCTATATCAATATACTCTTTTATAGAGTGGTCATACCCCGTTCCAATGTTCACTATCTCGGGTTCATTATAATTTTGTATCAAGTAAATACATGCATCGGCGCAGTCATCTGCATATAAAGCTTCACGTCTTGGTTTTCCTGTTCCCCAGAACTGCAGCGGTGTTCCGTCCTTCTTTGCATTAACAAACTTCACTATCATAGCAGCAATAAAATGACTGCTCTCTAAATCATAATTATCATGTATTCCATATAAGTTTGTCGGCATGGCTGCGATTGCATTGATACCATATTGTTTCCTGTAAAGCTGGCATCCTATTATTCCCATACCCTTTGCAACTGCATAACCTTTGTTAGTTTCTTCAAGCGGCCCCATCATAAAGCGGCCCTCGTTTATCGGCTGCGGATTTTCCTTCGGATAAATACATGTAGAGCCTGTGTATAGTATTTTTGTTTGAGGTGAATAATTTTTAATTGCTTCAAGCACATTAAGTATCATCATTGAATTCTGGTATAAAAAATCTGCCTGGCGCTTATTATTCGCCTGAATACCGCCTACAAGACCGGCTACCATAAAAGCGTAATCCGGTTTATAAACCTCAAAATAATTATCAACTTTCTCTTTGGAAAGTAAATCAAATCCTTCCTTGCGTGAAGGTGCGTTTACATTTGTAAATCCTTTTTTACCAAGCTGCCTTACTATTGCAGAACCAAGCATTCCGGTTCCGCCAAAGACTGTTATTTTAGAATCTTTATTCATTAAATTTTTACTTCCTTATTTTCTTCTGTTACTGTTTCTTTTTTGTTTTTAAATACACCAACCAATCCTACAACTAAAACCAATCCTACCAGGATATTTGATATAAGAGTTATAGTTTTTCCTTTATAATAAGTTTCCGGCTGGAATTTAATTTCTACTTTGTGTTTTCCTGCAGGAACAACAATAGATCTGAACAGATAATCTGTCTTATAAATTTCCGTTTCAACTCCGTCTATATATGCTTTCCAACCTGCCGGATAATAAATATCACTCATGAACATCAGATTGTTTCCTGTAGCATTAACCTCATACTCATAAGATTCAGTTGTAGCCTTTATCATTTTTATTGAAGCTGTTGAATCCGGCTTATCAATTTTTTTATTTATATCTTTCTCAAAATAAGCTGTCTGACGCGGATTAAAAGTCATCTGTTTAATATTATTAAGAATATTTATCGGCTGCTCAACTTTATATTCATTCACAAAAAATGCCCGTGGAAGATACATTTTATTTTCAGCAACTACTTTACTTCCTTTCATCACAGGTACAAAAGAAGTATCGGTTCCGGGATCTTTAGGATCAGTAATAACATATTTTACGTTTGCCAATCCCAACAGTAAAGGATTTCCACCGCCTACTACATCCAGCACATCCTGATAAATTCTCATCTTTGCGCCCTGATATCCGTTAAACGACTGCAATCTGTAGTATGCATAATTATTCGTTGTTGTAGGTTCACCCTGGCGAAGCTCTACAACTCTGTATTGATACGTGTCCGGATTAGCTTTTAAAATGAAGCTCGTATAATCCGTTTCATTAAATGCATTTTGAGAGTCTGTCTTATTATCCCAGTGAATAGTTTTATTGTTTACATTCCATAGGTCAAACATACCTATAAGAATAACAGCAAACATGAAAAGCTTATAATTTATCATCCTCTTTGAATACAGCAGCGCAAGTCCCATCACAAGTAAAATCAAAATGGAGTGAAGCTGTATATCACTAGTAATATTTCCATAGGCAATATCCGCCATTTGCCCCAACTGCTGATTTATCTGTTGAGGAGTTGCTCCCATTTTTTTGTATTCCTGAGCTTTTGGTCCGTTGAGTACTGAATTTTTATAACTGTCTTTGAATCCTACAATTGAGATTATAAAAATCAATCCTGCAATACCCATTACCACAAATGAAACTTTCTTGAATTTTTCGACTTCGATTTGATTCCTGATAGAACCTACTATAGAGTATAAACCATATCCTGCAAGTATTGCAAGCCCGACATCCATAAAATTATGAATCATTACCGGCGCGCGGAAACTGCTGAAGAACGGGACGTAGTAGAAGAAGATGTCAAACAAAAATCCTCCGTTCCTTCCGAATGACAACAGAAGAAAAACGAATACAATCAAAGTCAGGGCTTGTACATAAATACTTCGCCGCCAGTTATAAAATATTCCTATAAGAGCAAGAGTAAGTACTATCACACCAAAATAAACCGGAGATGTTGTAAAGGGCATCTGTCCCCAGTATAAATTCACCCGCTGACCTTGATATTCAACATCACCGAACCCGAAATAATAAGGTGCATAAAAAGTAAGAACTTCACCCGGGCTGAAAGACCATCTTGTCGCATAGTCGTAATCAAGCGGCTGCGCATTTTCTACTTTTGCAGTGGTTTGAGTTTGAATTGCCGGCACACCTCGCATTGAGTATTTATTATATTCTTTCACAGACATAATTACATCGGCATTCATTGCTACGGAAAGAACGGCAGCTACAATAACAAATATACCGGCCATTAGTGCAGTCCGGTAATTTTCTTTTTGCACTAGCCTTGCGATAAAAATGTAAAGCACATAAATGCCTATGAATAAGTATGAATAAAAAATCATCTGCATGTGGTTCGATGTCAGCTGAATGTGAAACATAATAGTCAGTACGGCAACATCAACTATCTTCTGGAATATATTTTTATAATCGTAATCAATAAGTCTTTCTATTACTAATAAAATCAGAGGGAAAAGCATTATTGCAAAAACCTTGGTGTTATGTCCCGTAACCATTCTTTGAATTAAATCGGTAGCAAAGACTGCCATCAAAGAAGTGAATAATGCAACGAGTTTGTTTCTGAATTTGTAATTTGTATAGAGATAAAATCCTACTGCAAAAATTATATAGTAAACAACAATAGAAAAGATCGGACTTGACTCAGGGCTGCCGAATAAATTAAGCAGAGTACCAAAACCGTGACCGAATAAATCATATACTCTGGGCGAGAAACCTATAAGACCTGCGAAGTTATGCATTCCCATAAAGATGTAGGGATTCCATAAAGCAAAAATTCCATCCCGCTTTGCATCGTCAAAAAATGTTTTAAAGCTGTCAAATGCAATATGGTCACCTGAAGCAAAAACTTTTCCGCCGAAAATTCCTTCGCGGAAAAAAATGAAAAGTGCGAGAATTATTACTCCGATATAAATATAATTATCAAACTTGCCGAAATTTAAATCGGAATCTTTCAGCTCGTAAGCTTGCTTTGATTTCGTTGATGCAGGTACCTGCGTCTTGGTTTTAGCCATCAGAATTTCTGTTGTTTTAAAAGTAAAGAAATAAAATACTCTTAATAATGAAAAGTATAAATGGAAGTTTTTAGGTCTATAAATGACCCAAGTTAGGATGTTTAACCACAGAGAGCACAGAGATTTTACACAGAGAACACAGAGCCAAATAATATATTACAGAATTGAGTACATTAAATTCACAAACTACTATTTTTGCTCTGTGTACTTCGTGATGATTTCTGTGTTCTCTGTGGTTAAATTGAGTGAAGTTTACAAACTGTTTATGATTTTAGATAATTGCTTTGTTTCGGTATGTCTCGAAAAGTTTTGATAGTAGTTATCGGTTGAAGATATATCTAAGTTCGGATTTTGTTTCCATTTGTCTGTCAAATTCTGAAGATATTCAGTAAGTTCAACTTTCATATTGCGCTCAAAAGTTTCTCCCGCTTTTGCTTCACTGAGAATTCTAGCTAAGTCAGAAGATTTTTTTGTAATATTGATAACGGGTTTTCGCGCGGCAAGATATTCGTAAATTTTTCCCGGGATAACCATATCTTCATTAGAAACAACGGGATTTATTAAAAGAAGAACTGTTGAATCCATCAAATATTTTATAGAGTCATCGTGCGAAACATAGCCGACATCATTTAATATATCCGATAATCCAAGTTCATGAATTCTGCGCTTTATCCCGTCAGATAATATTCCAACAAAGCGGAGTGTATATCTTACATCGGGATTTTTATCTTTCACTTCTTTCAATGCTTCGAGCAAAACATCGGGGTTATAATAATCTGCAATAGTTCCGGTATAAGTTATAACAAATTCGTTCTTTGGAGGATTAGATGGAAATGTAAAACACCTTTCATCATATCCCATAGTAATAATTTCAATTTTATCCGGATTTATTTTATCTGACTTTGATAGCAGCTTATCTTTATATCCCCTGCCGACTGTTAATATCTTATCAGCAGTTTCCAGAACCTCTCTCTCATATCCTGCATCTTTTTTCTTAGCCCACTTAGTATGATAAAACTTATCATAGTAAATAACATCAGTCCATACATCATGAAAATCGGCAATCCATTTTAACGAAGGAAAATATTTTTTTAATTTTAAACCGATTAAGTGAGTCGAGTGCGGCGGACCTGCAGTAACAATTACCTTTATATCAAGTTTTTCAATCAGCTCTTTTGCTTTTTCAATTGCATACTTATTCCATCCGTGGCGCGGGTCAGGAATGAATAAATTACCACGGACAAATCTCGCAAGCTTTTGCAAAAATGTAGGATTACTTTCATTAGCAAATGCAGCTGCGGGAACATTTCCTTTACCTATTGTTCCTTTATATAACCAGAATAATTCAGCCGTATCAGTCTTAAAAATTTCTAAATCCTTAGGAATATCACTTAGCAAAGATTTATCAATAGAAGGATAAGTTGCCTTTGTATCGTCAACGGTTAATACCATTGGAGCAATTCCGTACTCAGGCAGAAAACGGCAGAATGAAAGCCATCGCTGAACAACGGAGCCTCCGCTTGGCGGCCAGTAATAATTTATGATAAGGATATTCACAGAGCAAATATCCGATTTATAGATAATAAAAGTAATTCAAAAAATATTTAGAGTTAAATTGTTTTTACCAATAAACACAGAAAATTTTTTATTATTTTAATTTCTATGTCAGATAAATTTAAATTTAAAAGTTTAAAGATTTACGGCGAAGATGAATGGCTTTTCGGAAGCCAGAAAAAATACCGCCGAGTGCTTGAAGAGATAGAGATTACCTATATCTATGTTGAGCTTGCTCTCTTCAACAAGCTGTTCGATGAATCGAACTGGAGCACGAAAGTAAATTTTAAAGCATACGATTCTAAAGGGGCTTTACTCTGCAATGAAACTTACGATACAGAAGTAAAAAAAGAAGAGAACATTGTTTATGTTCGCACAAGCTGGGGAGTAAATACTCCCGGTTCATACTGGAAGAAAGGCAGCTACAGATGGGAAGCATGGATTGACGGAGCATTAATTGGCACAGAATACTTTTACATAGAAAATCAGGGAGTAGTTACTGAAGAATCTAATAACTACTTCAATTTAACTTCAGTAAAACTATTTGAAGGTACCGCTGATGAAGAGCCCTTGGGAAAAAGAAAGTACATGAAAACATTCAGCTTCAAAAATACCAGATATATCTGGTTTGAAATGAATGCTGAATCACTGGTGAAAGACGACTGGACTTGCGAGCTTTTCTTCAGCTTCAAAAACGAGGCCGGCGAGACAAAGGGCATAGATAACCAGTATAAATTCATAAAGAAAAACGTTAGTGATTTTACTTTCACAGGCGGATGGGGAAATGCCTCGGGAACATCATGGTATCCCGGGAAATATTATCTCGAGATATCTTTTATGGATTGCATGATTGCACGCATTCCATTCTTCGTCCGCGAAGTTGAAGAAGAAGCTGATGTGGAAAATTTATTGCTGACGACTCCTGTTCATACAGTTAACGTTTCAAAGACTAAAGCAAAATCAAAAGAAGAAACAGAAGAAGAAATTTTAGCCGAGCTGAATGGACTTATAGGACTAACTGAAATAAAAGACTCGATTAAACAATACTCTGATTATATAAAATTTTTGAAAGTCCGACAGGATAAAGGATTAGATAAAGATGTAAAAATAGGGCTGCACTCTGTGTTTACAGGAAACCCCGGCACTGGAAAAACTACAGTGGCAAATTTACTCGGGAAAATATATAAATCTCTCGGCTTGCTTTCAAAAGGTCATGTGTATGAAGTCGATAGAGCAGATTTAGTTGGTGAATATATAGGGCATACTGCGCCAAGAGTAAAAGCGGCTATTGAAAAAGCACGGGGCGGAATTTTATTTATCGATGAAGCATATTCACTTGCAAGAAGCGGTGAAGATAGCAGGGATTACGGAAAAGAAGTTATTGAAATTCTGATTAAAGAAATGTCCGACGGACCCGGTGATATCGCAATGATTGTAGCGGGATATCCTAAGGAGATGAAGGTATTTATAGATTCGAATCCCGGATTAAAATCACGCTTCAACATGTATTATAATTTTCCTGATTACGTTCCGCAAGAGCTGATAAAAATCGCTGAGTATGCTACGGCAAAAAAAGGCGTTCACATAGAACCTTCTGCAATGAATTATTTGTACGAAGCACTGGTAGAAGGATACAGGAACCGCGATAGTTCATTCGGCAATGCAAGGTATGTGAATTCTATAGTAGAGGAAGCAAAGATGAATATGGGATTAAGATTAATGCAAACAGGTAAACTTGAAAATTATTCCGAGCAGGATTTAAGCACAATAAAAATAGAAGACCTTCAGAAAATATTTAAAACAAGAAAAGGAATTACAGCAGATATTCCCGTTGATGAGGAGCTTTTAAAAATTGCGATGTATAAACTGCAAAGCATGATAGGACTGGAGAATATTAAAAGTGAGATACATGAGATCGTAAAGCTTGTAAGATACTTCAAAGAAATTGGCAAAGATGTAAATGAAAGTCTTTCGCTTCACTCTGTTTTCATGGGGAATCCCGGAACAGGAAAGACAACTGTCGCAAGAATACTTGCGGATATTTATAAAGCGCTCGGGCTATTGGAAAAAGGACATCTTGTCGAGTGCGACAGAGAATCACTAGTCGGCGGATACGTAGGGCAGACTGCTATAAAAACCGGAGCAATGGTAGAAGCAGCTATGGGTGGAGTTTTATTCATCGATGAAGCGTATGCTTTAGCCGGAGGCGGAAATGATTTCGGAGCAGAAGCAATTGAAATTATTCTGAAGCGCATGGAAGATTTCAGAGGGAAGTTTGTAGTTATCGTTGCAGGGTATACAAATAAAATGAACACATTCCTTGAATCAAATCCCGGACTTAAATCTCGCTTCGATAAAACTTTTACATTCGTAGATTACAATGAGAACGAACTATACTGGATTGCCCTGAAACTTCTTGCAGATAAACGCGTCAATCCCGATGAAGAAGCAAAGCAATATTTATATCAATACAGCATTGAGATGTATAAGAACAAAGATGACTACTTCGGCAACGGCAGAGAAGTACGCAAAATTATCGAAGAAGCTGTGCGAAATCAAAACCTGCGGCTTGCTGATATCCCAAAAGACAAACGAACTCCTCAAATGATTGAGACACTTACTGTAAAAGACCTTGAAGAATTTAAAATTGAAGAGTTAAAAAAAGAACAGAAAATTTTTGGCTTTAGAACCGGGAAGGAATAACTCCTTCCCGTAAAGTTTTATTTTGCCTCTTCTATTTTTACCGTTTCTTTCTCTAACTTATCAAGCATTTCAAGCCAGCTTGGGTAAGCGCCTGTTTGTTTTGCAAGCTCTTCTGAAACTGTCTGTTGCAATGTAAGTTTTGTCTTTCCTTCGTAATCTTCGAACATAACAGTCACTGTTGTTTCATCGGGCCAGGAGTGTTTATCAGTCTGGGATGAACTGATAAAATTCCCGTCAGCATCACAAAATCCCAGCTTATACACAATCTTTTCATTCTCAACAATTTCCGTGTACTCTCCTTTACACATACAGGGAGTTCCATCAGGCTGATTTATGCTATGCTGAAAAACTCCTCCCGGCTTAAACTCTAACTTATAAATTGTTACCGAACATGTCCCCGGGAAATACCAGTTCGATAAATGCGATGAACTCGACCACGCCTTGAAAACCAATTCACGCGGCGCATCAAAAATTCTTACTATGTTTACTTCTTTGTTTGATTCCATAATTTAAGATTTTAAAACTATTAATTTAGCTTTATAGATTTTTCTAAGTTATCAAGTATTTCAAGCCAGCCGTTATAAGAACCTTCCTTCTTCGCAAATTCCTCAGATATTGTCTGATGCAAAGTTAACTTTGTCTTTCCCTCATAATCTTCAAATGTTACAGTAACAGTTGTTTCATCCGGTCCGGGCATTTGAGCGTCAGAAGCAGAAATTACATTGCCGTTCTCATCGCAAAAGCGAAGGACGTAAGCTATTTTTTCATTCTCCTTAATTTCCAGAAATTCTCCCATGAATATACATCCCCCATGAGTACTTCTCACTTCATGGTGGAAAATCCCTCCGGGCTTAAATTCAAATTTATATATAGTAGTCTTGCAAGTTTCAGGAGCGTACCAGTTTTTTAAATGCTCTGCGCTTGTCCATGCTTTGAAAACAAGTTCCCGCGGCGCATCAAAAATTCTTACTATGTTTACTTCTTTATCTTTGTCAATATTGGAGTCCATAATCATTATTTATTTTTTTCAAGATATTGTTCAAGCTTCTCAAATGTTCCTGCAAAGCCCTGGTTCATTGATTTTCTGTTGCTTTCAAACGCTGCCAGCTCTTCTGCATTAGCATTTACCGGAGCTCCCTTTATTGTAAGCATTGTCTTTCCGTTTTTTTCCGTCAAGGTAATAACGTTCATTATCTCAAGCGGCCATTTGCCATCGAAGAAAGGAGCGCGTGTGATTTCACCTTTTTCATTGGAGAAAGAGTTAGTGAAGACAAGCTTTTCGGGAGCGCTGATTTCTTTATAAGTGAAAAGTCCCCACATTTCAAATCCGTTGTGAGCTTTCATATTATAATGAAATTCGCCGCCCGGTTTGAACTCCAGTTTATGAACAGTAATACCAAACTCTTTCGGTCCCCACCATTGAGCAAGCGCTTCAGCATTTGTCCATGCTTTCCAGACGAGGTCACGCGGCGCGTCAAACTCGCGTGTGATTACTAACTCATTTGCCTGATTTTCTTTTTGTTCTGACATTTTTTTTATCCTCAGTTTTGTTTTGTATTTTCTTTTTAGAAGATTTAGAAGATTTATTGTTTGCCTGTATCTTTTTTAGATATTCATCGAGCGAATCCAACTGTGAAGTCCAGTACTTTCTATATTGCTCTACCCAATCGGAAACTTCAGTAAGCTTCTCCAGTTTTACTTCGCAGAATTTCTCAGTCCCTACCTGAGTTGAAACAACAAGTCCGCACTCAGTAAGAATTTTTATATGCTTTGAAACAGCGGGACGGCTGACATCAAAGTTCAAAGCAACTTCGTTTATCGTAAGCTTCTTCCCGGCGAGCAATGATATAATTGCCCTGCGGTTCGGGTCGGCTATTGCCTGAAAAACATCTCTTCTTAAATTATCCATTTTGAGTTAAGTTTAATAAACAACGAATGTAACCGTTCAGTTACAAATATAAACGAAACCGTTCGGTTACGCAAGTCTTTTTTTAGACCTTCCCCATCCCCCTCCTTAGTAAGCTATTGCTTATCAAGTCCCGCTTTAGCGGGAGAGGGGGCAAATGATGAAAATTTATTTATTTTATGATATCGAAATTTGTGTACTTCTGAAGGCATTCAGGTACATTTATAGAGCCGTCGGCATTTTGATTTGCTTCAAGCAATGCGACCATAAGGCGTGATGTCGCAAGTCCCGAACCGTTCAGCATGTGAACAAGTTCAGTCTTTGTTTTTCCGTTCTCTAAAACTTTTTTATATCTTATCTGCGCGCGGCGTGACTGGAAGTCAGTGCAGTTACTAACTGATGATGCTTCAAGCCATTTATCTTCGGCGTAAGACCAGACTTCAATATCGTAACACTTGCTTGCAGAGTATCCCATATCTCCCGTGCAAAGCTCAATCACTCTGTAATAGACTCCAAGCTTCTCAAGCAATCCGCATGCATGTCCGAGCATTGTTTCAAGCTCCTGATATGAAGTTTCCGGTGTGCAGAAATTGAAGAGCTCAACTTTATTAAACTGATGCACGCGTAAAAATCCTTTTGTATCTTTTCCGTAGCTGCCCGCTTCTCTTCTGAAGCAGTTTGTAAATCCGCAGTACTTTATTGGAAGTTCATCATGTTTTAAAATTTCATCGCGGTGAATATTTAATATCGGCACTTCAGCTGTAGGTATTGCATACAAGTCATCGGCAGTTACATGATACATATCTTCTTCAAACTTCGGAATTTTTTCTGCCGCTTCCATAGATGCTTTATTAACTAATACGGGCACCATAACTTCATTGTAGCCGTTTTGCTGAGTATGTGTATCGAGCATAAAATTTATCAGCGCTCTTTCAAGCGTTGCGCCTTTGCCTTTATATAAAGGAAAGCCGCTTCCGGAAATTTTTGTGCCGCGTTCGAAATCAAGTATGTCAAGTTTTTTTGAGAGCTGCACATGGTCCTTCACTTCAAAATCAAATTTCTTTTTTTCGCCCCATACTTTTACTTCTACGTTTTCAGAAGCATCTTTCCCTTCAGGCACTCCGTCAGCCGGCAATGCAGGAATGTAATACAATATTGATTCTATTTTTGATTCAATTGCGCGAAGCTCGTCGTCGTAGCCTTTTATTTCATCGCCGACTTTTTTCATCTCCCCGATTTTTTCTTCTGCATCAATTTTTTCTTTCTTCATCTTTGCAATTTCTGCGGAGACTTTGTTGCGGTTTTCCTTCATCACTTCGACTTTGTGAAGAATTTCAAGGCGGGATTTATCCAGCTCAAGAATTTCATCTATATTTTTCGTGTCTTCATTTCGTAAGACAAGCTTGGCTTTTACCAATTCGGCATTTTCGCGTATTAATTTTATATCGAGCATTACTTTGTATAAATTATTATGAATTTCTTAAAATACCTTATTTTGATGCGAATTTCGAGTTACAAAAAAAGTCGCATTAATGTAACATTTTACCTCAACCCACTCGTTACGAAGCTCCTGCTTCGTAACGAAAAGTCACATTAATGTAACATTTGGTTTTTAGACCTGACAGGATTAAAAACCTGTCAGGTCATTCGTAGTTCATCAAATATTTTTTAATCTTGACGGATTTTTGACGGGTTTTGAGAAACTCGTTGTTGTTTTTACAATACCGAAGATTTTTATCGTGACTGATAAATCTTCGAACCAGAATAATTCCTCCCTTGAGGGAGGTGGCTCGCTAAAAGCGAGACGGTGGGTGTTCCCCTCCCCGACTTCGTCGGGACTCCCCTCAAGGGGAGAATTAATAACTCATTTTTATTTCCCATTCAAAAAAAATTTTCAATCTTGACGAATTTTTGACGGGTTTTACAAATGCAGTTGTTGTTTTTACAATACTGATAATTTTCCATGATGAATTTTAAATATTGAAATTTTATTGTTTTTGACCTGACCCCGCCAAGTCGGGGTCAGGTCACATTTTACTTTCCAAACTTACACAATATATAGAGAAAGATTTTTATTAAAAAAGAAATTCTACCTATTACTACTAATAGGGAAAATTATCTTTATTTTGCTTGACAAGAAATAGGGTTTTATGGTTGTTGGTCAGGACCCCGCTAAAGCGGGACAGGAACCAACAACGGTGGATGTAGTAATATATTAATTATGTTGAATGCAGATTTTTAATTCTTCATTCATAATTCTAAATTCATAATTGATTACGTTCCCAGCTGTGTCTTCAGCAATCTTATTGCTTCAAGCGAGTCCATTAACTTTAACCCTAACTGAGAAGAGGCTTTGAGGACGACTAGACCTGAATTCAGCGGGCGCGGTGCGGGCTGGTTTAAATCTGCAGTTTTTATTTTACTGACTAATGCTTTATTAAAATCAAATACCTCGCAAATTTTTAATGCGAAGTCATATCGTGATAGTATGTCGCTTCCCGCTATGTTGAAAATCCCTGTAAGATTTTTTTCTGCAAGTTTTAAAATCCCCCATGCAAGGTCATCTACCATCGTTGCATTGCCTATCTGGTCATCTACAATATTTATTTTCTCGGCTGCCTTCAGTTTATCTATCATCCACAGGGCAAAGTTAGGCTTAATGTTTACTCCTATACCAAAGAGAACCATTGTGCGGACTATCGCATGTCTTACATCACTTGTAGTGAGCGCATTTTCAGCGGCGAGCTTCGAGCGGCCGTAAAATGAAATCGGGTTCGGAGTATCTTCTTCTGTATAAGGTCCGTTTTTTCCGTCGAAGACGTAATCGGTTGAGATATGAATTATTCTGCTGTCTTCTTTTTTTGCTGCGATGATAAGATTTTTTACTCCGTCAACGTTTAGTCTCCAGCAAAGTTCTCTCTCTGTTTCGCAGCCGTCAACGTTTGTATAAGCAGCGCAGTTTATTATTATATCGGGACGGTGAAGATTTATTACGCGCTTAACTTCTTCTTTATTGGTGATATCAAGCTTTTCGTATTTATTGCCGTAGTCAAGGAAGGATTTATCTTCGATGGATGAGCAAATTAATTCCCATCCTGTTTCTCTTGTAAAAATTGATGTGACTGCCTGCCCTAAAAGTCCGTTCGCACCTGTAATAAATATTTTCATTTTGTAAATCTTTTATCTTAGCTTTATTAATTCGTCAATGCCATCGAGTGAAGATTTGAAAGAAGCTTTTCTGTTTGCAAAGTGAACTGCCTTTTCAAAATCTTTCCCTGTAGAGTAATCAATTGTGAAGGATGCTGCAAATACATCTCCGCAGCCGGTAGAATCTTTGAAGTGAGGATTTTCAATTGAGCTTAAATCGTGCTTATCTACATCTAAAAATTTTTCTTCTCCGTATTTTTTTTCTTTCTTTACAAATCCTGATACACCCATCTTACCTCTGGTAATTACAAACCCTTTGACAGTGCTGTCTTCTTTCAGCAATATCTCTTCTGCAATTGCATATTCATTTTTTTTATCTTCTGTAAGTGTTGCTGCTTCGAATTCATTCATCTGAACTGTATCGGAGTTTGAGCACCATTCTTTCCAGTCAGGTATAGCGCGGTGAGACCTGTGTCCCTCTGCATCCATTTCCATTACAATATTATGAATATCTATATGAATAAATCCTTTGAACTCAGCTCTTACTTTTTTTAATGTCTCCAGTGAAATGTCAACTCCGGAAATCATGTTGATTAAAATTGCATCAGCCTGCGGAAGGAAATTTTTTATCCAGTCGAAAGTAATTTCATAAGTAGGCTCAGTTGACTGCTCAAGCCGTGCCTTTTTATCTGAATTATAAAGATTGTAATAAAGGTTTACCTTACGTGTAGGATGCCCGCACTTTTGAATTCCCGCGAGATCTATATTGGGATATTTTTTTAAAATGTTTGTGATGTTTTCAAATTCATCTTCGCCCAGATTCATTACAGGGATAACTTTATCGTCCTTCTTAGCCAGCACGGACATTGTTATTAAAGAATAAAGGATACCGCCGTAGCTGTGAAGAATTTCGTTATTCATTTTATGTATTACGTCAACACAGGGTTCGCCAATTACAAGATAATTCATTTATGGATTTAAGTTCATTTAGGTTAATAAAACAGAAGGATTTCGGAATAATTCCGGGATTTGCACACGCAGAAAAATTTTACCGGTTGAAAGCAAATTGAAACTTTTTTTGGAAATATTGCTTTAAATATAGTAATATAATTCGGCGATTTTAATTAACTAATAAGTGAATTGATTATTGTTTACTATACTATAAATTTAACCAAAAAATACTATAATAAATAGTTAGAGAAAATGGCTCAAAGACTCAAATTTTTAATGTTTTTGTTTGTATGCTTTATTATTGCAGGTAAAACCATTCAGGCTCAGGATATTAAAGCTACGGTAATAGTAGATTATTCTACGCTACCCTCAGCTGTAAAAGATAAACTTGTTAATTTTCAAACACAGGTATCGGATTATCTGAACCGAAATAAATTTCATTCAAAAGTAATCGAACCTGAATACACCGTAGAAGTAACTTTTCAGTTTTTTTTCCGGTCAAGCCCAAGCACTGATAACTACGATGTTTCGCTTTTTGTGCAAAGTACAAGAAAGATTGGTGATGCAACTATAAAACAAACTAACCCAGTACAGCCGCCCCCTTTGTTTCAGTTTCTGGATGAACGGGTCAGCTTTGCGTATAATAATTCACTCAGGTTTGAAAAAAATGATTCGCGTTTCGATGCTCTGCTAAGCCTGCTGGATTATTACGCATACATGGTTTTAGGATATGACGAAGATACATATTTTGTAAAAGGCGGCACTGCTCTTTATCAGAAAGCGCTGGATATTTGCAATAAGCCAATGTCAGATAAAAAAGGCTGGACAGAATCAGGCGGGGGCTCTAAGCCGACGCGTCTGCAAATTGTACAGGAATTATTAAGTGTCCGTTTCGACGGATACAGAAAAGGCCTGTTTGAATATGAATGGATGGGGATTGATTCTATGAGTATAAACAAGAGAGCGGGATTTAAAAATGTTCTCAGCGCGCTTGAAAGAATAGACCAGGTAAGAAAGTCGGAAATAAAATCTTATAACATAGATATTTTTTATGATGCAAAGAATAAAGAGATAGCAAACCTGTTTATCGATTACGGGGATAGAGCAATCTATGATAAAATAATAAAGTTTGATCCTTCACACAGAAGTATTTACGAAGACTCGCAGCGGAAAGCGCGGTAGCTTTTCAATTAACAATTATCAATTAGTAATTAACAGCATAGATTTGTTCTGCTGAAAATTTTTAATTGATAAATTGAAGTTGAAAACTGTTAATTGTTAATTACTAATTGTTAATTGAAAAACCTTGTTTATAATCCTAATCAACTACACAAAGCCGATAGAGGAAGTAAATGCAGTTGTTGCAGAGCATCGTGCATACTTAGATACTCTGTATGCAAAAGATAAACTGATTTGCTCAGGAAGAAGAAGTACGCTTACAGGCGGAGTTTTACTTTCCCATGCTAAAAGCAGAGAAGAGATTGATGAGATAATAAAAAACGACCCGTATAATTTAAAAAGTGTTGCAGAGTATGAAGTGATTGAGTTCACTCCGGGCAAGCATCATGAAAAATTCAAAGATTTTATAGAATAACTTTTAATTTCCTCCTCTTTGTTCTTTATAATGAGGGGGAAATTCCGAAACCAACCCAACAAATACACTATATAACCGTATAACTATCCCATATAACAAAATAATAATGAAAAAAATAATTCTTTTAATCTTTATACTTTCTACCTGCTACTTTCTTCCAAGCGAAGCGTATGCGCAGAATAAAGATAACCCGATAAAATATACCCTCGACCTTACTAACGTGAAGGACGATATGCTTATGGTTGAAATGACGGCGCCGAAATTTTCTTCAGATGAAGCTGTTTTCAGAATGCCGAAAATGGTCCCGGGCACATACAGCATTTATGATTTCGGAAGATTTGTAAAAGACCTGAAGGCTTATGATAAAAACGGCAACGAGCTCTCAGTTGAAAGAGAAGATATTAACAGCTGGAAAATAACCGATGCAAAGAAATTAAAGAAACTTACGTACTGGGTAGAAGACACATTTGATTCAAAAGATACAGGTAAATTTATTTTTGAACCGGCAGGCACAAATATCTCAAAAGATAATTTTGTTATTAATACGCACGGCTTCTTCGGTTACTTTGATGATATGAAGACCAATGAATACATTATCGATATAATAAAGCCGCAAGGATTTTACGGCTCAACTCCTTTAATCGCAGATTTCAGCGATGAGACAAGGGACGAATTCAGAGTGAAAAATTACTTCACACTTGTTGATTCTCCTATGATGTATAATATTCCCGATACAACCATTATAAATGTCGCAGGAACTGATGTGCTTATCTCAGTTTACTCTCCTAACAAAATGGTGAATTCAAAATTTGTTGCAGGAAGTACAAAAGCTTTGCTTGAAGCGTCTGCAAATTATTTAGGCGGAGAGCTTCCTGTTAAAAAATATGCGTTCCTGTTTTATTTCTTTACAGGTATGGCAGGTTCAGGAGCAGCGGGTGCATTAGAGCATAATAATTCATCGTTGTATTCACTGGGCGAAGCGCCTCCCGGGGCTATTGAAGGTCAGGTAAAGCATACTGCCGCGCATGAATTTTTCCATATTATAACTCCGCTGGGAATTCACTCTGAAGAGATAGGAAATTTTGATTACAACGTTCCGAAGATGTCAAAACATCTTTGGCTATACGAAGGCGTTACTGAATACAATTCAATGATTGCCTTGGTAAGAAGCGGCGTAAACTCACCGGCAGAGTTTACAAAAGATATCGAAAGAAAAATTCTCGTCTCAAAATTTTATAATGACACTCTGCCTTTCACGGAAATGAGTAAGTATGCTTTGGGAAAATATGAAAAACAATATCAGAATGTTTATGAAAAAGGCGCGCTTATCGGAATGTGTCTCGATATAAAATTAAGAAAGTTATCCTATGGCAGCTACGGTCTTATTGATTTGCTTCGCGACTTATCAAAAAAATACGGCGCTGAAAAATCATTTGTAGATGAAGAGTTATTCGATGAAATTACTGCAATGACTTATCCTGAAATAAGAGAATTTTTTGCAATGTATGTAGAAGGAAGTAAAAAACTTCCATACAAAGAATTTTTATCTGTTGTAGGGCTTGATTTTGGCGGCGGAGCAAAAGAGAAAGAGTTCAGCCTTGGAACACAGGCAATTGATTTTGACATGAAGACTAAAAGAATATACATTAAGTCAGATGATATTGATGAATTCGGAAAAAGTCTCGGCTTAAAGCAGGGCGACCAGTACACAAAGGTAAACGGAAAGGCACTTGAAGTATCAAAGATACAAAGCATAATAAATGATTTCTTTACTAAGGCAGTAGAGGGAGAAGATGTTGAGATAGAAGTTGCAAGAAAGGATGCTGACGGAAATGAAAAATTAGTCTTGCTGAAAGGAAAAATGAAAATGGTAACCGCTGAAGGTAAGCCGGAAGTAAAGCTTTCTAAAAATCCTACAGAAGAACAGCTGAGACTTAGAAAAGCCTGGATGGGAAGCTGATTTATATCTATTTAATATCGGATTACTTTCCGAATGACTTTAAAAGAAAATTTGTAATTCTAGTATAAATATGCAGCCGGGTTTTACCTCCTGATATTCCATGATTTTTATCGGGGTAAAGCTCGGAATCGTATCTGATATTGTTCTTAATCATTTCCGAAATCATCTCAGTTGTATTCTGCAGATGAACATTATCATCTGCCATTCCGTG
>JBHEKU010000129.1:0-14054 GCA_041859205.1 Ignavibacteria bacterium
TTTCTTTGGATTTGGCATTTTAGTATGATTTCTTTATTTATTTATTTTTAAACTTTTGAGTTTCTCCCAGACAGGATTTTCTTTTTCTTCTTCAGGCTCTTCTCTTTTGAAAAGCTCTTTCATATTCTTTCCGCATAAAACACAGACATCGTTTTTCTCTTCCGGAGCGTGTTTCATCGGCACTGCTAATATAATATGTTCGGCTACTTCATCATCAAGACTTATAAAAACCGTCTTCGGCGATACAAACTTTATTGTATCATCTTCGTTTTCTTTTAATAGCTCTTCATCATTCTCGAATTTGTAAATCATGTAGAACGGAATATCAAACTCCGTCTCATAATCTTCAACACATCTATCGCAGGTTAAAATATATTTACCCATGATATCTGCTTTTACGGTTATCTGTCCTGCGGATTTGTAAAGAACTGCACTAACTTCTATATCTGAAGGAAGAGTTATTCCTTCGTATTTAAAATTTTCCAACTTCTCTTTGAAGTCGAAATTGTGTTCACCGTCTTTCAGGTTTACTACGTTAATCTTCATATTTCCCTCACGTTCAAAATAATCTCTAACAAATAAAAACTAATAAAATTTCGTATCTTCGTAAAAAATTATTGACCGATTAATTCGGCGTAAGCGGTATCATTCATGAGATTCACAAGCTCATCACCATTAGAAGGCTCGATTCTTATCATCCATCCTTTTTCATAAGGGTCCTGATTAATAACGGAAGGAACATCGTTAATCCCTGTATTTATTTCAACAATTCTTCCGGAAATAGGGCTGTAGATTTCAGAAACCGTTTTCACAGCTTCGATAGTTCCAAGCACATCACCGGCATTCACAACTTCATCAACTGCTGCTGTAACATCAAGATAAATTATATCGCCAAGCTCGCCCTGAGCAAAGTCGGTAATACCGATAGAAGCAACTGCGCCATTCACATCTACCCACTCGTGGTCAGTTGTATATTTTAAATTTTTGGGGATATTCATAATCTAAATTTTGCGTAAGATTTGATAAGTGACAAATATATTAAAAATATAGGTTTTATTCAATCTATAAAGAGATGCTTTTAGAAGAATTATTTTGCAGAAGAAAACGCTTAGATTACGCCAAGTCACAAACCCTGCAAAGGATTTATTCCGGTTCTATTTTAACAACCCCTTCCCCCCTCCTAAGCAAAGGAGGGGTTTGGAAGGTATTATAAAATGAATACATTAACTTTTAGGTGAATTTTTGAATTGGTTCAAATTTGTAAAATCGCTATTGCTCCTTATTTTAAAGGAGGAGGAAGTATATTACGATACTTAAAATTCTACATTCATAACTCATAACTCATAACTCATAACTCATAACTCATAACTCATAACTCATAACTCATAACTCATAACTCATAACTCATAATTCAAAAATCCCCCTTTCTTTACATTTAATCTTACCCTAAATAATCGTAAATTTATAGATTATTAAACATTTTACTCATTTGAAATCTAAAGATATACGCGACTCGTTTTTAAAATTTTTTGAAGAGAGAGACCATAAAATTGTCCCTTCTTCCTCAGTCGTTCCTTATGACGACCCGACCCTGCTTTTTACAAATGCAGGCATGAACCAGTTCAAAGATGTCTTCTTAGGCACAGGAACACGCGATTATAAACGCGCTGCCGATACACAAAAGTGCATTCGCGCAGGCGGAAAGCATAATGATTTAGATGAAGTCGGCTTCGACGGCTATCACCATACATTTTTTGAAATGCTCGGCAACTGGTCGTTCGGCGACTATTATAAAAAAGAAGCTTTAACATGGTCATGGGAATTATTAACTAAAGTCTGGAACATTCCAAAAGACAGACTCTGGGCAACAGTTTACCGCGACGATGATGAGTCATATGATATATGGAAAAATGAAACTGATATAGACCCCGCACATATTCTTCGCTTTGATGAAAAAGATAACTTCTGGGAAATGGGCGATACGGGTCCTTGCGGTCCGTGCTCTGAAATTCATATTGATTTAACTGAAGAAGGATGCAAGCCTACAGATGTTAACTCAGATAACGAAAATGTTATTGAAATATGGAACAATGTTTTTATACAATATAACAGAGACGAAAAGGGAGTTCTCACTCCCCTGCCAAGTAAGCATGTTGATACTGGAATGGGATTTGAACGCGTATGCCGCGCATTACAAAATAAAAAATCGAATTACGAAACAGATGTTTTCTCGCCTATCATAGATAAAATTTCAGAACTAACAGGTAAAAAATATGAGGGAGATAATATTTCTCCCATGAATATTCTTGCCGACCATATACGCACGCTTGTATTTGCTATCAGCGACGGCGCAATTCCTTCCAATGAAGGACGCGGCTATGTGCTTCGTAGAATTTTACGCAGAGCATCACGCTTTGCCCGCAAGCTTGAGTACCACAGACCGATTCTATGGCAGTTAGTAGATACCGTTGCTGAAAACTTCGGATACATTTTCCCTGAAGTTGAACAGAAAAAAGAGTTTGCAAAAAATGTTATTCGCGCAGAAGAAGAAAGCTTTAATGTAACTCTTGATAGAGGCATTGAGTTATTCAATGAACAGATAAGTAGATTCTCTCATATGCTGGAAACAAGTACCGTGAAAGAGCATATGAAAAAAACTTTTCCTGGTGCTGATGCTTTCAAATTATATGACACTTATGGATTCCCAGTTGATCTGACTCAAATCATGGCCAAGGAAAGAGGGTTTGAAGTTGACATGGAAGAGTTCGATATTCAAATGGAAAAGCAAAAAGACAGAGCACGCAGCGCGCGTAAAGAACATTTGCATATAGTTGAAGACGGATTAACCATAGATACCGATGTTGTTTACGATCCCTATGATGTAAGTGAAGAAGGGATTAAAACAACTCTCTTAGTTTTAAAGAACGAAAAGAATAAAATCGGAGTACTGAATGAAAATCCATACTTCTCCGAATCAGGCGGACAGATAAGTGATATTGGTGAACTTACAATTTCAGACGGCTCGAAAATAAAAGTTATAGACTCTAAAAAGAATTTTATAATTCTTGATGACGCAGATGATTCTTTAATTGATAAAGAGCTTGAAGTAATTGCAAAATTAGATTACAACAGAAGAGAAGCAATCGAGCGCAATCACTCGGCAACTCACTTAATGCATGAAGCTTTAAAAAGAACATTAGGTGACACAGTAAAACAAATGGGTTCGCTTGTAAGCGATGAATATTTGCGATTTGATTTTCCGCACTTCCAGAAAGTTGAAGCTGCTCAGATAAAAGATATAGAAGACATAGTAAACGGTAAAGTTAACGAGAAGATAACTGTTAACACTCTCATTGATATTCCAATTGAAGAAGCAAATAAACTGCCGAATGTAAAAAAACTCTTTGGAGAAAAGTACGGCGACCTTGTGCGTGTTGTACAAATTGACCCGAGCTTTAGCGTTGAATTTTGCGGCGGTACACACGTAAAATCTACCAATGAAATCGGACTGTTTAAAATCATAAAAGAAGAAAGTATTTCTTCCGGCGTCCGCAGAATTTTTGCAAGAACAGGCGAAGGTATTCTGCATTATCTGAATGATAAAATAAAAGACATCGAACTAATACTTAACGAGCTTCCTAATAAATACTCCGATAACTTTGCTGATGCAATTTCACATTTCAAAGGAGAAACACGAAACGTTAATTTTAAAGATGCTGCTTTAATGAGAAGCCTGATGAAACAACAGGAATCTACGCTCAGCAATCTCATTGATATCAGAGAACAATATCTGGAAGAGAAAAAAGAGCTTGATAAACAAATGATGAAGCAGAATCTTGAAAAGGCATTTGTACTTCTCGATGAATTAATTGAAAAAGCACCTGAAGTTAACGGCAGTAAAATTTTAGTATCGAAAATAACTGTACATAGCAGTGAAGAGTTCAAACTCATAGGTGAAGAAGTCAGAAAAAAATTAAGGAACGGAGTTTCTCTACTTGCTGCAGTCCTTGATGATAAAATAAATTTAGTGTGCACAGTCAGTGATAATTTAATAAGCGATAAAAAAATCGGCGCTGGAAATATTATCCGCGATGCTGCAAAACAGCTTGGCGGAGGCGGAGGTGGAAGACCTCAGCTTGCAACTGCCGGCGGAAAAGATATTGAAAAACTTGATGCAGTTTTAAGTTCTACCTCTGAAGAAATCAATAAACTACTTTCTTAATATAATAAACTTATATGAAAGCAATAATACCTGTGGCGGGCTTCGGTACAAGATTAAAACCTTTTACTCTTACAAATCCAAAAGTTCTTTTAAACGTTGCCGGCAAGCCGATGATTTATTTCGTTGTTGACCAGCTTATAAAAGAGAAACTTGTGGATGAAATCATTTTCGTTACAGGATATTTAGGCGATAAATTTGAAAAGTACATAAGAAAGACATTTGATTATAACTATAAATTTTTAATACAGGAAGAGCCGAAAGGATTAGGTCATGCAATACATTCAGCAAAGCCCGGCTTTGATAAAAATGAAGATGCACTTATTATCCTAGGCGATACATTGTTCGATGTAAATTTAAAAGAACTTACTTCCACTGATAAATCAGTTATAGCAGTAAAAAAAGTTGAAGACCCCCGCAGATTCGGAGTAGTTGAAACGAATCAGGAAGGTCTTATAACCCGTTTCATTGAGAAGCCGGCATCAAAAGAAGTCTCGCCTTCCAATGAAGCCATCACGGGAATCTATTATTTAAAGAACTCAGATAAATTATTCGAAGCTATTGAGCATGTTATCAATAACGAAATTACTGTGAAGGGTGAATATCAGTTAACCGATGCGCTTGAGTACATGCTTTCAACTCAGAAAGAAAAAATGACTACTTATCCTATAGAAGGATGGCTGGATTGCGGCAAGCCTGAAACAATGCTTGAAACAAACCGTTACTTACTTACAAAGATGGATAAGAAGTATGAATTCGACAGCGATGTAAAAATTATTCATCCTGTTTTCATAGGAGAAAATGTTAAAATTGAAAACAGCATCATCGGACCATACGCAACAATAAACAATAACTGTCATATCAAAGGCAGTAAAATAAAAGACAGCATTATAAATTCTCATACGACTATCGTTGATTCAATTCTTCATGATTCATTAGTCGGTGAGCATTGTAAAATTCATAACCAAAGCAAAAAACTTTACCTCGGAGAATTTTCCGAAATTTAAATCTACTATAATGGCAAATAACTTTCAGGAATTTTCAGATAAAGCATTCAACACCTTCTTAGAGCAAAATCCCGTTCACGCTTCATCAATAGGACTTCATGAGTACGACGGCAAATTACCTACCTATACAATGGCAGAACTCGATGCCGGCAGAAAAATTTTCGGCGATTTACTCAATGAACTTATTACATATAAAAAAGAAGATTTGTCCCAAGACTCGTCTAATAATGCTCAAATCGAATACGATTTTATTAAGTGGATAATTGAATCTTACATCTTTGAGTATGATGAATTGAAAAGTCATACTACTAACCCTATTTATTATTCATCGGCATTAGGCAATATCGGCCAGTACATCAGCCGTGAATACGCGCCATTCGAAGAAAGAATAGAGTCAGTAATCAATCTTCTGCAGGGTGTTCCAACTGTCTATGAAAACGCACAGAAAAATCTTGTGTCAAAATGCGCAACTCTTCATTGTAAATATGCAAAGCTTTTCACTGAAGGATATGTACAGTTCTTCCGTGATGATTTACCTGCCGAGTTAGCAAAAAGAGAAGTCTCGCAGGAGTTAACCGATAAATACATTGAAGCATCTAAACCGGCAATTGAAGCAATAGAAAGCTATATAAAATTCATCGATGAAAAACTGACGCCGGTGTCTGATGACAGCTACAGACTTGGCGCTGATAAATTTCAAAAGATGCTGAGCATTAAAGAACATATCGATCTTCCTATAGAAAAAATAAAGAAGCTCGGTGAAATGGAGTTGCATAGGCTGCTTAATGAATACAATGAACTTGTAAATGTAAAACATCCGGGACTTGACCCGTACGTTCTTGAAGAAGACCATCCTTCTGCTTCTACATTAGTTGAAGAAACTACAGGAACATTAAATGACCTGATTGAATTTATCAAAGAGAAAGATATCATTGAGTTCCCGGAAAAAATGAACTGCATCGTAACTGAAATGCCAAAGTATATGGGCTTCGGTTTTGCTGCAATGGATACTGCCGGGCCGTTTGAAAAATCAGATGAATCTTACTACTATGTTAACCTCCCTGAAAAAGAATGGGATGAAAAAAAGACTGATGAGTGGATGACACTATTCAACTTCCCTACTCTTAAAATGATTTCTATACATGAGGCTTTCCCGGGACACTACACTCATTTCCTTTACTCAAATAAGTATGCAAACCGATTTGCAAAAATTTCTATGAGCTACACTTACGTTGAAGGCTGGGCTCATTACACAGAGGAAATGATGGCAGATATGGGCTATGATTCATTTGACCCTAAGATGCGTCTTGCACAATTAATTGAAGCGCTTATCCGCTGCTGCAGGTACATGGTTGCAGTCGGGCTTCACACTGAAAAAATGAATATCGAAGAAGCCGTAAAGTTCTTCATGAAAAATGCCTTCATGCCTGAAACAACTGCAAGGCAGGAAGCCGAACGCGGTGCTTTTGACCCGGGCTACTTAAGTTATACACTTGGCAAAATTTATCTGAAGAAGCTGAAGCAGATGTTCTTTGAAAAGCATCAAAATATGGAATTGAAAGAATTCCATAAGCGCATCGTTTCAATGGGCTGCCCGACTTACAGAATGGCAGAGAAATATATACTCGAATAAATCTTCCCTATCTATATATAGGTAACTTTTTTGAACCTGATGGATTATATATCTGTCAGGTTTTTTTATTTTAGTTACTAATTTCAAATTCATTTTTAATTCTTGACGGGTTTTTGACGGATTTTGTTTTTATTGTTGTTGTTTTTTCAATACAGCATTTTTTTAATATTTCAAAAAGTCGGATTTTATTTTTGATAACCACCCCCTTCCCCCTCCTTAGTTAGGAGGGGGTATTCTAAGACAACTCATTTTTTAGTTCGCAAAAAAAGTCGAGAAATAGTCGGATTTCTAAATTCTGAAATCCGAAATCCGAAATCCGAAATCCGAAATCCGAAATCCGAAATCCGAAATCCGAAATCCGAACCTGAAATATATTTTAAATTTCCTTTTATAAAAATACAATGGTACCTATTCCTACTAATAGGGAAATATTTTTTTCTTTGGTATAGAAATTATTTGATATTGCTTTTGCAATTCATTTGCAATAAATTACTGTGTGAAAAAATTGTTTTCGATAGTGCTATTGGGTTTTTACCTCTTCGGAATAACTAAGCTTGGCTTTGTGTATTCAACTCACAATTTTTTTCATCATATCAGTCATGAAGAGCATTCCGAAAAAGACTGCGCAGGCTCCTGTACAATAATAATCGATGCAGAACAATCGGATAAACATTCCGATACAAAATCATTCAAATTCAGTATTGAAAATATTTCCTCACATCTTTTATGCAGTTTCGATTTTATTCCTGATATCCCATATCAAAATTTTATTTCAAATAAAATAACAGTTATTCCGCCAAAGCTTCAAGAGCTCCCTTCTCCTCCCCCTAAGATTTAACTTTTCATATCACGTTAATAAATTAATTTATCAAAACAGGAATCCGCCCACGTGCCGGATATCCTCTTATAATTTTTTCTAAATTTTATTATTCTATGAAAAGTATATTAATCTTAATTATATTTTTTTCATCGCAAATAATTTTTGCAGATGATATGTATTCTATAAAAGGAACCGTTACCGATTCCGAAACAAACAAAGTTGTTCAGTTCGCAAATGTCAGCATTGAAGAACTTACAGTTTCTTCCATGTCTGATGTAAACGGAAGATTTGAATTTACAAATATTCCACAGGGCTCTTATCATATAAAAATTTCCCGGACAGGTTATAAAACAAACACTGTAACAATTGAAATAAATGAGAATTTAAGTACCTTAAACTTCAAACTTCAAAAGTCGTTAATAGAAACTCCTACAATTGATGTTACCAGTTCATTCACACCTATAGATATTCAAAACAGCACTTACTCGCTTTCTGCAATTACAGAGCGCGAACTTGTAAAGCAGCGCGGAGAAGTGCTGGCAAATACAATTGATAATATTCCCGGAGTAAATAATATATCAACGGGAGTTTCTATAGGCAAACCCGTTATCCGCGGGCTTACTTCTCTTGGTGTAATAATTGTTCACGATGGCGTGAAACACGAGTCTCAGCAATGGGGCGATGAGCACGCGCCGGAAGTTTCTTTGTACGATATTGACAGAATAGAAATTCTCCGCGGTCCTGCCAGCCTTGTTTACGGTTCAGATGCTATCGGCGGAGTAGTAAATATTATTTCAAAGCCTTTGCAATACTCAACGAAGAAGAACGGAATTCTTTATGGTGGAATTGACCTGGGCGGCTACTCTGTGAATGACCAGAAAACGGGTAACTTAACTCTCGGATACGGACTTTCAAACTGGGGAGTTAAAGGTCATCTGGGATACAGAAGCAACAACAATACAAAAACTCCGGACGGAACATTTGCAGTGAATACACTTGACCCTACTATTAAGGATACAATATTCGGCGGCAGGCTAAGCAATAGCGGTTCAACGGAACTTGAGACGGGAGCATCTTTTGGAGTGACAGGAGATTACGGGCATATAGATGCCGGGTTTGAGATGTTCGATAGAGATATTCAGATGCACGACCTTGACCCTCTTGCAACTGCAAACCAGAGAATAAGGACAAAACAGTTTGAACTGAGCGGCGAATTTAATCTTAGTAAAAATTTAATTCTTGAACCGATATTATCTTATCAGCTGCATTCAAGAAAAGAGTTTGAATCTTCAGAAGATAAGGACCTGGACATTCCTGTGTTGAATCTTGATTTGAAAAATTTTCAGGGAGACTTAAGGCTTCAACATGTTTTATCCAATGATATTTCAGGAACTGTAGGCGCATCATTTACATCTACTAAAAACCAAACTCTTGGAATTGAAAAATTAATTCCGAATTACAATTCAACAAGCTTCGGATTTTATTTATCAGAGCAAATGCAGAAAAAATATTTTACTGTTTCTCTGGGCGGAAGATTTGATTCAAAAAGTCTGAACACTGAATACACAGTTTTTGAAACTGACACTGCCGGAGTGCCTTCTAAAGTAATAACACCAAGGACATTAACCTTCGATGCATTCACAGGCTCACTTGGTATAGTAACTCATCCTGTAGAAAATATAGATTTATTTGCGAACATAGGAAGAGGCTGGCGCGCGCCATCTGAATTTGAACTTTACGTTGACGGCGAGCATGAGGGAACGGGAAGAATTGAAAGAGGTCTTGTTACGTTGGATTCAACTTCAAATCCCAAACCTGAATCATCATGGAATATTGATTTAGGCTTGCGCGCTAATTATAAAAATGTAAGCGCATCGTTCTCATTTTTTAATAATACAATAAGCAATTTTATTTATCCTTCTCCTACAGGAGAATTTGACTCAACGGCTATGCTTCCCGTTTATGATATTAAACAAGCTAAAGGTTTATTCTGGGGATTTGAATACAGTCTTCAGGTTCAGCCGCTTGATTTTTTACTTCTCTCTTTAAACGGAGATTTTGTTACTGCGAAAAATGATGCGACGGGAAATTATCTTCCGTTTATTCCGGCAGCAAAAAATATTATTGAAATGAAACTTCAGGAAAAGCAGTTTGGAAAATCAATTTATAATCCTTACGTGAGCTTCTCTACAAAAATTGTTTCAGCGCAGAATAATGTTGACCCTCTTGAAACTACAACTGACGGATATGTTTTATTAAAGGCAGGGCTGGGATTTGATTTTGTACTATCAAAATCGATTGCATCGGTGGATTTCTCAGTGGATAATATTGCAGATACAAAGTACGTTGACCACTTAAGCAGATTCAAATCTTTCGCGATGAATCCCGGAAGAAGTTTTAATCTAAAGCTAAGTATGCCGTTTAATTTTTAAAATAAGTTTCTTAAAATTAAATTTCTTATTAAAACAAAAAAGGCGAACTCATTGGTTCGCCTTTTTCAAATTCAAAACATTTATTTTTAAGCATCTATTGTTTCATCCTGTAACAGAAATATCGTATTGTTATAATAGAAATATCTCTGGAATCTCCATTTTTTATCTTCTCTGAAAGTGAAAACACATGTTCCTTCACTTATGCTGAAGGCAACATCATAAGGCACATCTACCCACTCAACTTCCATCTCCTTCATTATCTTAAACTCTTTATCGTCTTCATTTATGAGAAAAATAACATTAAGATTATGATTCCCGGTTTCTTTTGTCTTATAAGATATTGTAATATCTGTAAAACCTTCACCGGAAAAATCACCGGCTCCGTAATTTACAATTACAGCATCATTAGGTAAAATTTCGGAAATATTATCAATTAATCCTTCATTAATAATTCCGTCAAACATTCCGAGCATTTGCTCTACAGCAACTTCGGATGATTCCGTCGGCTCCCCCTCACCGGTAAGCTGGGAAAAAGCTTTACCTGAAAAAATGAGAACGAAAAATATAAGGGGTAATAGTATATTTTTCATGGTTAAATTTTTTTGATTTCTTAAACCTAATTAATCACAGTAAAAAAATCAAGATAAAAGCTTAAAGTGTTACTTTAAGTCTTTTCCCTCAAGAGGATTTTTTTAAGGTAACTAACCTTTATAATGCTAAATTTTATGGAAAATATTAAGAATAAGCTCAATATTACTATAGTGCTTATACTATTATATAATAAATTGTTCTGAAAATTACTTTGCAGAAAAAAAACTGCGAAATAAGAAATAAGAGTCAGAATACAAATGATTGCAATTTTTTTGAGATCAAACTCAATCCTGAAAAGCTGCTGAGAACGGTAGTATAAAAATCCGAACATGATAACATATGTAAACAAAGTTGATAGAGCTGCACCGGTCATTGCATATTTGGGAATAAGCCAAACATTAAGAACAATATTTGCCACCAGACCAATCACAGATATTTTTAAAAGCACATCAGTTCTGTCAGAAAAAAACGGAGCAACGGTCAGATTTGAATGGAGTCCTGAAAAGAAATACGATAACAAAATTATCGGGATGATTTTCAGCCCACTCCAGTAAGCTTCATTTAAAATGTAATACCCTCCGACTTTCATTTGAACAACAGGAGCAATAAAGAATGAGAAAAATAAAAATAAAAACAAGCCGGTGAATACAAAGTATGTAAAGATGCTTGAAATAATTTTTTTATTATCGGGATTTTCAGATAAGTTCATGAAGTAAGGTGTCCACGAAAATTTGTATGCGGAAATTATCAGGCTCATTACAGTCCCGAGCCTGTAGTTAGCGCTATAAATCCCGACAACACTTTCATTATAATAGTACTTCAGAAAAAATCTGTCTGATATATCGATAATAAGAATAAAAAGTCCGATGAATATAAATTTAAATCCGAAGCTAAGCTGTCTTTTTATTTCTCCAAATGAAATTTTTGAAGTAAGGTAAGGGCTTGTTACAAACAGGCATATTACTGTCGTTACAAAAACGGAAACAATGTAGCTGTAAAATATTGCTTCGATACCGTATCCCTGAACGATAATTAAAAATAGATTCAGCCCGAGATTAATTATGAGAGTAACGATTGTAAGATATGTGTAAACTTTTGTATTTAGCTCAGCGCGGAGCAGAAGTAAAGGGATTCTGTAAATCGTATCAAAGAAAAGAAGCACAGCCAATATTTTGATAAGAAAAACTCCTTTAATACTATCTTCAAAGTGCAGCAGATTATTGATTACACCCGAACCAAAATAAATGCAAAGCGAGAATGCAAGTGAAGAGAAAAGCAAAGCTACTAGTATCGACGAATATATTTCTGCTTTCTTCTGTTTATTTTTTTCTTCTATGAAATACTTCATAAATGAATTTTCAAAACCGAGACTGTAGAGAACGGAAAGGAAAATCCAAAGCGACCAGACGATATTGAACACTCCCCAGTCAGCAGGGGTAAAATAATTTGTATAAACCGGCAGCAATAGAAAGCCGAGGGATTTGTTCAGCACTAATCCCACGCCGTAAATGGCAGTATGCGAAAGCAAAGTTTTAATTGGTGACTTGGCCATGCTTTCAGTTAATATTAAATTTTTTATAATACGACATCAGCTTTTCGTTGACCGCTTCAAATGAATGTGTATCTTCTGCCCACTTGCGTCCCTTTAATGCATACTGTTCAATTAATTTTTCATCGCTTACAAATCTTACGATGTTACTTTTCAGATTTGAAATATTGGAATTTATAAAAGGATTATCACCTATGAATTTATAATAGTCATCAAAAAATTCTGTGAACGTAGGGATTCCCATAGCTAAATTTTCAATTGAGTTTTTACCGTATCCGCTGCCGCCCATTTCTCCCCCGACTTGGTCAATCGCCATATCGCATCCCGATTTTATTTTCAGCAGCTCTTCCCTATCCATGTTTTCCAGAAGCAAGAATTCAAATTCACATTTCTTTTTCGCTTCATCAATCACAGGCAATATTTTGTCCGTGCCTTTAAATGCTCTGTTCGTAGGAGAATGGATTATTTTTTTTATTTTATTATTGTTCAGCTTAAACTCAAATTTTTTCACATCAAACGGGAAATAAATATAGTTAACATTCTTATGAAGAAGCAGATGGTCGTACTCGACCGTTAAAAGCAAATCGGAAATATCTTCAAGCTCTTTAAAAATCCCGCGTGTGCGTAAATCACTACCGAAGTAACAGCAGACAATTTTTTTATTTCTCTTCTTTAATTCTTTTGCAAAGCTGATGTTACGAAAGAAATCCATGCCTCCGTCAAAGTGATATATGTCATAATCAAATAAATTATGTCGTTCAATCAACTCATTTATCTTTTTCTTATTTTTCGAATCTCTTAAAGAAAAGTAGAACTCTTCGACAATATTTTTCGGTTTATACTCTTTTAATTTTATTTCAGATGGGGCTTCTACTTTTTTATCACGCCATTTTTTAGCAAGGCTGCTTTGAGGAAGCTCAAGATTTAAAGAAATGTCTTCTTCGAAATTTAATTTATTTTTATAGATTGTAACAAGGTTGGATTCAAAGCCAAACTGCCTGTGCATTTTTACAAAATCCATGGGCATTCCTGCAGTATTTTGAGGAGCTATGTGGAGAATTTTTGCCAATAGTCACCGGTTAATTTATTACAATTTCTGAAGAAGCTTCATCGCATTACCGGAATATATTAACTCCTTCTCTTCATTACTAATCTTTAATCTGTCTATAATCGGAAGGTACGATGCAGGAAGTCCGAGATTATAATCGCTGCCGAATAAAATTTTCTCCGCGCCGAGAGTTTTTACTACTTCGTTCACGAAATGAAACTCGCGCACAGACTCCGTCCCAAGATAAACATTTTTGTATCCGCCGTCTCTTACATCTTTAGCGCATTGAGTACAGATTGATGGCTGGTCTCCGCCAAGATGCGCCAGTATTAGTCTTAGTTCAGGAAATTTTCGTGCAGTCTCCAGACAGATTTCATAGCCTGCCATTTCTTTCCATCTTCCGCAATGAACAACAACAGGAATTTTTTTCTCCGATGCTAAATATAAATATTTTTCAAATGCCTTATCAGAAATTTTTCTTTTGTCTATCGAAGGGTGTATTTTGAAAAAATGAATATCGGAAATGTTCTCTTCCAAAAAATTATCCAGGCTTTCATCTGTAGGATTTATCCACGCATTAAAATAAAACTTAAAATCTTTTCTTGATTTTATTTCAGACAATAGCTCCGCATTTGAAGTCCTGTCCGTAGGCATACATATAGCTTCATCAATTCCTGATTTTTTCAGTTCTATAACAGCATCATCAACAGTTGATTCAAGATTTAAAAAAATCTCACTCCATTTTCCAATGTGAA
>JBHEKU010000136.1:0-7204 GCA_041859205.1 Ignavibacteria bacterium
GAAAAGACTAATGACGCTAAATTAGATTTAATGGATGTATATACAGGAGATTTTACAGGGGATGGAAAGCAGGATGTAGCTATTTATTTTGCTTTAGCACCGACTGGAGGGGGAAATGCTCTTGCCGGACAAGGGATTGTATTCTATGAAAATACAGGTAGAGACGTAAAAGTAATCGCAGGTTATGAACCGGACTATTCTTTTTATTTTGATAAAATTTCGGGCGGTAAGGTATTTGTTTTTAAAACTGAATATACTGAAAATGATGCGAGATGTTGTCCATCAATTAAGGTCAAAAAAGCACTCACAATAGTAAATGGTAAAGTTCAGGAAAGAGATGCAAAATAAGCTATTAATTTAATTTTTCTTACTTATATCTGTACATCATTAGATAAAGCGCAATAAATTTAATTATATTTCCAATGGGACAATTTAACTCGAAAACAATATATATAATAACTTTCATTACCATATTGTTTTTGTGTGGTGTGGCTATATATTATTTCGGAATGAGGAAAAGTGAACAGGTAAATACCTCTGAAAATAAAATTGAAAACTCTAACACTTCAGATGAAATAAAGAGGAAAGAACTCGAACTAAAAGAGAGAGAACTGAATCTTAAAGAGAAAGAGCTGCAAAATCAAAATTCTTCAAGTGGTAGTTTTACATTGTCAAATAATTCTCTTAATAATTTTGTGAATGAATGGGTTAATTATCAAAATAATAAAAATTATTCGGCATATGTAAATTGTTATTCTTTAGATTTTAAAGGTATAAAGCGTACCAAAAGCGGTAAAACTACTGCATACAATTATTCTGAATGGACTGAAGACAGAATTAAAATGTACTCTTCAGCTAAAAATCTTTATATCTCAATAAGAGATTTTGAAGTAAAACAGACAAATAATACAACTCAGGCAGCAGTTGTAATTTTTCTACAAAATTATACTAGCGCTGATTATCATGATGAAGGTAAGAAAATGCTAAAATTGCGAATCGAGAATGGTATGTTCAAAATATATTATGAAGAATTATTTTATTCAACGGAGACAATTATAGATGAAGAAGGCTGCTGAATTATATATTTAAAATCCTTATTGAATAAAACTTAACGAACATTGGCCTTTCTTTAAATTCTGCTTATTTTATGCTCACATCAATGGTAAAATTCATTTACACAAATACACAAACATCAAATTTATTTTAAGATATTATTTTTATTTCCAATACTTTTTTTTATTCAATACTTTATAATTAATTATAAAAATAAAAACTCAAAATGAAAACCAAAGTTAAAATTCCTATTATTACTTGTGGTATAATATTTGTGAGTCTTTTTGCTGGCGTTATACTATTACTTGGGGGTTATTTTGTTTTTTTAAACAATAACACTTCAGATATTGGGTTTTCATTGCCTTTTTTTAAGGATAATTACGAAAATGGCATATCCTTGATGAACGAGGGAAAATATGAACAAGCTCTTAAAGAATTTGAGAAGATAGATTCCAAATCCAAAAATTTTAATTTGGCAAATGGGAAAATTTACTATGTAAAAGGAATCATTAGCTATAAAAATAAATTAATGGAAGAAGCTTTCGACTTATTTAACAAAGTTGAAAAAGATGATGATGTATATAGAGAATCTCAAAATTATATATCAAAAATTGAAAGTGATCCAGTTTATTTGTATGACTATGGAGTTTCTTTAATTAAAAAGAAAAAATATGACGACGCATTGAGTACGTTAGAAAAGATACCAAGCGATTATGATAATTTCAGAATTGTCAAAAACAAAATAAAATTGGCTCAAGGTTTTAAGTACTATTCTTTAAAGCAGTTCGAGGAAGCTAAGAATTTTTTAGAATCTTATGATGATAACGATCAATATTTTTCTAAAGATGTAAGTACAAAATTGGAACAAGCAAATAAACAAAGTAATTTAGTTAAAAATTATTATTATGTTGAGCAACTGTCATCTATTCTAATTGAGTTTTTAAATTGTGTGGAAAATCAAAGCCATTGGTCAGCTGATGATATCTCCAATCATGGAATTAACAATTTATTAAACATTAAGAACCGATTTGACATTCATAAGAAAAAAGTGAAGTATGATGATAAATTAATAAAGGAATACGAGAATAATATATCAAAGATTATGGATAGTTATATTCAGCGCAATAAAACTTTTGTTTACTATGCTAATAATACATTTAATGATAACAACTATTTTGAACTAATGTATTCAAGAAAAAGGGCTGAATTTGAAAAATATGAAAATAACTTAAAACGAATATTGGATGGACAATTAATTGAGCTCCACGAAAAATACGGACAATATGAGCTTCCGGAAGATTAACTAATAAGAAAATAATTTATTTGTATTTACCATCCTGTCCTTTAAAAGAAATAATTGATTATAAATTGATTTAAAACTATTCTAAACTTGCTTTGTTAAAATTGCTTATGTTTTAGTAAAATAATCGAGATCCTAAATTAAATTCGATATCTTGAAATTTAATTTTAATTCTAAATGTCGAAAATATTAAATACAAAGAATGAATTACTTTACCAAAACCATCTTCTTTGTCGATACATCTTTATCCGTTTGAATTCTATAAATGTAAAACCCGCTTGCATATCCACTTCCACTTCCATTAAAGTCCATTGAGTAATATCCTGCCGTGCGTAAATCATTATTAATTAAAACCGCTATCTCTCTTTCGGTAATATCATAAACTTTTAATGTTACTTTCGTATCAGTTGGTAATGTAAAATTTATTTTTATAGTAGTATTGTAGAAGGTATAAAAAAGGAGGCAAGAAAATTCTTACCTCCTTTGCGATTTATATCTGGTTTTAAAAATATTGTTTCTACTTCATCACTACCATTTTTTTAATGTTCTTAAAATTACCAGCATTGATTTGGTAAAAATATACACCACTTGCGAGATTACTTGCATCAAACTTAATATCATAATAACCTGCCGGTTTAAAATCATTTACAAGTAATTTAATTTCTCTACCAAGCAAATCATAAACAGTTATTTTCACAAATTCATCTTTCGGTATTTGATATTTTATAGTGGTAGCAGGGTTGAATGGATTTGGATAATTTTGACTTAATTCAAAAGTTGTAGGAATTATCACTTCTTCAGTCAATATTAATGATTCCAAATTAAGATTAATTATTATTTCAGCACCATCTGCCAAAATTTGATCCAATAATTTTCCGGTTACGTTATCCTTTATCCTGAGAGTTTTTCCTTTTAAGTTTTCAACTTTTAGTTTAACAGGGTATTCTGTTGTATTTATCTTTATTACGTGAGAACCTTTCCAAATATCAACATAATTATCGCTTGAAAATCTTGCATCGAACACTCCGGAAGGACCGACAGGAGGTAAGGTATAAATACCTGTTACATTTTCATTGTTTCCTAAATATAATATTGTGATGTTTTGCTTTGAATCGGAAATCTTAATTCTTATCCAATTTTCATTCTCTTTACTAGTATCGCTTATATCACGAGAAGCTAAAGGGGCTGATGGAAGAATAAGAGAGCCTGATTGACTGGTTTTAACCCAATAACCTTTACCTGGGGCTAAAGTAGTTGCATTAGAATAACCATTATTAAATCCAAAGAAGTTTGAAATAATGATACCTGAAGGATTGCTCGTAATTGATGAAACAGGAACGCTTGTTTCAAATGGTCCTATAATATTCCATCCTTCTAATACATTTATTGATCGTGGGGTTACTGGTAATCCCGTAACAGTAAAATTTCTCAAACTGTCATATTTTATCCAGTAACCTTTTCCGTTCTGAAGAACAGATGTTTGCTGATAACCATTGTTATAACCAAAAGCTTGAGAAGATGCCCCAGGAATTATATTCGCGACACTCATATCCTGAGAAAGTAATGGAACTGAAAATATGTTCCAGCCGCTGCTTAAAGCAAAAGAAGAAATCCCGGTAGTTGAAAATTTATTCCAATTGCCAAATGGTCCATAGTTAAAAAGATTTTTTGCTTTAACTCTCCAGTAATAAGTCGTAAGATTTGATAGTCCTAAAACTGATTTCACAGTATCAGTTACGGATGTATCGCGTAAACCATTACTGAATGAAACTGTATCTGTAGTTAACTCAAACCAAAATTTTAAGATTGAAAGTTGATTGTCAAAATTAAAGTTTTCTTTGGTATTTCTTGCATATTCACCCGGACGACCCCATTTGAAAAAAGCATCAGTTGGTTGATTTACAGACGAATTTACAGGTAGAAATAAAGTTGGTGTTAACGGTAGTGGGATTGATGCAACAGTTAATGATTTTACGTTTGAACTTGTAAAAGATCCGGCTCTATCGTAAGCTTTAACATACCATGTGTAATTTCCATTAGGTAAATCAAAAGTTGTTTGTTTTACCGTATCTGTGACAGGAACAGTTATTATTTGTTGTCCTGAAATAATTAGTTCGTATTTAGTTAATCCGCTTCCAATATCATTTGATTTATGCCAACTGAAAGTAGGACGTTTAAATAAGGATGTATCTCCATTGTTAGGAAGTATGGTCGTAAATGCAGTAGGTGGTTCCCAGTCAGCATAAAAAGTACGCGTCTGTGTTGAGTAACGTATGTTTCCTAAATTGTCGTAGGCTTTTACATACCAACTATAAACACCTTGGGCTAATGCATTTCCCGGTGACGATGTTGTTACATTTGGGGATATGCTATCTATACTTACATTTCCGTTTATAATTAATTGATATTTTCGTAATCCACTTCCGCCGGAACTATCTATAGTTCCTTGCCAGCTAAAGTTTGGTGTAGGAAGATTTACAATCTGGCTATCTGCTGGGGCAAGTAGGTTAAATGGATTTGGTGAAGCATTGTCGATATAAAAAGTACCGGTTTCTGAACTTTTGTTATTTCCTAGCAAATCAAATGCTTTTATAAACCATGTATGACTGCCATAGTTCAAAGGCGAAGTCGAAATAAATATTGTATCAGATAAATTATCAGCATTTAAGTTACCATCGATAAATAATTGGAATTTCCCGAATCCAACTCCTGCATCATTAGCTTTTCTCCAAGTAAAATATGGTAAATTACTTTGTAAATATTGATTATTGGAGGGAGTAATTAAAATTCTGTCAGGAGTATTGGATAATAAGTATGTTGCAGCTATAATCGAACCATTGTTTGAATTCCCGGTTCGGTCATAGGCAATACTACCACTACCTTCATCAAAGTTCCAAAGTCCCACTAATCCTGGTTCGTTCCCAGACAAATAACTATATCTTTGTTGTTGGATCTCAGATTGTGATTTACAAAAATTCCAAATTCTTACGTCATCAATTGTGCCATTTAACATGTCATAAAAATTAGTTCCAATTCCTTTTCTACCAAAAACTAATGGAGTGGTGGAAGGGGTATGTGTTCCTGTAGTATTTATAGATGCTTCCAAATTTCCATCCACATAAAGTTTCATTTGACTGGTCGAAGAATTACCACTTATTGTAGCAGCTATGTGATAAAAACTACCAGCATTCAAATTGTTTGTAGACTGAATTTCGCCTAAATTTTGAATCCAAAATCTAATTTTCCTAATAGTTCCTGTACCTTCAGTATATATTGCATAATCACCTGGCATTCCAAGGTTATCACCTTGTTTAGATACAATTCTTGGACTATTATTTCCACCGGAAAAAAAGCGCACCCAAACTTCAATAGTTTTATTATAAGTCATATTTAATAGTGAATTATTCCCAATATTTACATAGCTTGAACTACCATTAAACGACAAATTATAATTTTCGTTGTTGAAGTTAGGGGCCACACTGTCAATTTTTGTAATCCATGTTTGATTTGATGTTCTGATATTTCCGACATTGTCAAAAGCTTTTACTTGCCAGAGATGTGACCCGTTAGATAAATTGTTCAAAGGTTTTATTGTAGTTGTACCCGGTGCAATATTATCCCGGTTCAAAACTCCATCAATCCACAATTGATATTTTGCTAATCCACTCTTTGCATCAATAGAAGGATTCCATTGCATATTAGGTTTATATATGTTTGACCAACTGTTATTCAAAGGGCTGATTAAATCAAACGCACTTGGAGCTGTAGAATCTACTAAAATACTCCATGTTTGATTTGATTGTCTCACACCTGATAAATTATATGATTGTATATTCCAGGTATGAGTTACATCAGAAAGAGCGTTAAATTGCTGTAACTGATAATTTGTTGAATAAATGCTATCCTTATAAAGTACCCCATCAATAAATAGTTTATAGAAAATTGCATTTTCTGATGCCCCCCAAATAAAATTCGGAGTTGAAGAAGTATAAACTCCATTTGAAGGAGATGCCAAGTTAAATGTTCCTAATGGAAGATTGCTGCCGCCACGCTCAATTTTTAACGCATCAATTCCAATATAATCTGAATTTGCACCGCTTGGTCCTCCATTGACCACATTATACCTTATAACAATTCTTCCATTTGATGCAGTAGTTAGTAATGGAAATATCTTTTGTTCATACCCATTGTTTGGTGCGCCAACAGCGGGTTTGAGAACTTTAAACCTGCCAAGTTCAATGTATGAACCATTAAGAGTTGAATCACCGTTTGGCGATAAATAGACTCTGATAGAATCTGGGTAGTCAGTTCCTGTTATATCTGTTGAGCGTGTCCAAAATGATAAAATATCCCCGGCAAAGATACCACCCGATATTTTCGGGGTAATTAACCATACATCAACGTTTCCAATGCCAGAAGTTGATTGATAGTTCGCTGCTACATAACCCGTGGCAGGTCCATTGAAAGCATTGAAAACTCCAGTATTTCCTTGGAACCAACTGCTGGAACCAACGGGTGAAGAATTGTTAAATATTTTATATCTTCGAGCTAATAGACCTGCAACTGTGTTATCACCGTCAAAATCGTCCAAATATACTATAGTATTTCTATAATAAGTGTTTATAGGTTCGTAATGTGTTACTACATTGGAATTACCGTTCTTTGAACCGTTAGTAGGATCTATCGATTGAAAACCCAAAAGAAATGAAGATACAAGTATAAAAACAAACATTGTAAATATTATATTAGTTCTCATATAAATTCGCTTTATTAGTTCAGTAATATTTTAAAATTTAACTACGTGTAGATGAATTCTATTTAACCAAAACTATTTTTTGCAAGCCTGAATAT
>JBHEKU010000161.1:0-5071 GCA_041859205.1 Ignavibacteria bacterium
AAAATAAGTATTGAACCTTGTTTAAAAATAGTGATATAAATAGCTTAAATCAATTTATATTACTGTTATTTGTTATACGTTTTTTGAGTTTTAAAGTTCAATTTACCGTACATATTTGTGTTTTACTCCAATTGGGAAATATTCTGAATCCCCTGCTTGTCGTAATTCTATGAGCGGCATTTGATATTCGACCGGCACATAGTTTTTATACTCACTGTTTATATGCAAGATTGATGCCAAGATAGACTCTCCAATGGCACCACTTTTTTCATCAGTAACTTCTTCTTCCGGAGCTAACTCCACAGTGATTTTAAACCTCAGATTTTTATCTTCAGTCTCTATAATCTCCATAACATATTTTCCTGTTACAAAGTTTTTCACCCTCGCTGACTCCAATCCGATTGCCACATTCTCAGGATAAATGTTTGCCCCAAAATACGATAAAGTGAACATACTTCTGCCAAAAACGTACACAAACGGCATATTTCGGATTATCAAATCCGGATACTCATTTTGCAATTCTTTCAGAACATCAAACCCATTCTTATTTAAAATCTCAATCAACTCATCAAAAGAATAAATTCCGCCATCGTCTTTTATGTGATATCTTATCAAAGGAATTCCGTTATCTCCTGTAAAAAGCAGTGTGTTTTCATGCTGCTCAAAAAATCTGCTGAACGGGTCATACTGACATAAGCTTGACAAACGTGACTGACCGAAGACCTCTTTTGTCAGTTCCGGACGCTTTGAAAAGAACTTTCGTATCTTAATGCTAAGCGGCGTTTCGTTTGCCAGCACTCCGGCATCAGCAGTACCGTACATTGAAGAGAAAGACGTAAGCTCATCGTTTATACCCAATCTTTCACTCATTAAGCTGCGCCATTCTTCCGAAAAGCTTTCCCCGGCCATAACAAGTTTATTGTCATATTTCTTCCAATCAATTCCTCTTGAAATACCTGTATCAACTACATCTTTCAAAAAAGGCGGATAGCCGAATAAAATTACCCGTTCATAATTTCCGGCAAAATCCTTCACAACTCTTAAAATTTCATCTTTATTATTTCCGGGAGTTACAAGCGTAAGCTTATATCCCTTCATCGATAAATGTCTCACACAGTTTGTTGTAAACATTCCACCAACCCATGTTCCTAATGGAAAACATATTACGCAAAGATTTGATTCTGCCATCGGAATAAAACACTCGCTTATAATCTGCTCAAATCTTTCCGATATATTTATCTCATCCTGAGCATCTCTCATCCAGAATGTCGGCACTCCCGTTGAACCGGATGATACTGAAATGAAATCGAGATTTGCTATATCTCCACCTCTGCAAGTCTCAGGTATTGGATATTTCTTCATATAATTCTCTTTATTTATTAATGGAAGTTTCTGGAAATCACTTAGTGACTGAATTGAGGAAATGTCAACATTGTTTTCAACTAAAAATTCTTTGTAGGCAGGAACTGTCAGCGCTGTTTTATAAAATAAGTCCAATACATACTGCTCAAAATTATCTGTATTGATTCTGTTGAGCTGTGTATTTAAATCAGCAGATAGAATTGAATTTAAATCAATTTTTTTCACTATACTTCTTTTATTGTAATGAAAATTACCATGAAAATAAAAAACGGCATCCTACTATATATAAGATGCCGTTTATAAATTTAGAAAATACAAATTAAATGTTAATTGCTTCTCCGTAAGCTACACCTGCTGCTTCAAGTACTGATTCGCTTAAGCTTGGGTGAGCATGTATGGTTCTGATAATTGATTCGCCTGTTCCTTCCAATGATTTCACCATTACAAGCTCGGCTATCAATTCCGTAGCTTCGTTACCTACAATATGCGCGCCTAAAAGCTCATCATACTTTGCATCGAATACTAATTTTACCATACCGACTGTCTCCCCTGCTGCGCGTGATTTTCCGTTTGCAGAGAATGGAAACTTACCAATCTTCACTTCGTATCCGGCTTCCTTAGCTTTTGCTTCTGTCATTCCGACTGAACCTACTTGCGGCTGGCAGTAAGTATTTCCGGGAACGTTATCATAATTTATATCAGGAGCATGAAGTCCCTTTATTTTCTCAATACAGTTAACTGCTTCAGAAGATGCAACGTGAGCGAGCGCGGGTTTCATTGTTTCATTTATGCAGGACACATCACCAATAGAGTAAATTCCATCAACGTTTGTTTTGTAATTAGAATCTGTGTTGATTCTGTCTTTGAATGTCTTTACTCCGATTTCTTCAAGTCCAAGATTTTCAATATTTCCTTTAATACCGATTGCAACCAATACTACATCTGATTCAATCTCTTCATTTGCCTTACCGGAAATTTTTGTGATAACTTTATCACCTTTTACAGTAACTGATTCTGTTTTCGTTTCTGTAAATATTTTTATGCCGCTTTTTTTGAACTCTCTCGCTACTACATCTGAAATTTCTTTATCTTCAACAGGTAAAATTGTTGGCATCATTTCAATAATAGTAACTTCTGTACCGAAACTTCTGTAGAAATAAGCAAACTCGCAGCCGATTGCTCCGCTTCCCACAATTGTCATTCTCTTCGGTAACGATTTTGTAATCATAGCTCCTGTAGATGACATTACTTTTTCTTCATCGAATTTTAAATCACCTAAACTTCTTGCTCTTGCGCCTGTTGCGATAATTGTATGTTTCGATTTTATCTGTTCGCTCTTACCTTCTTTATTTGTAATGGTAATCGTCTTATCTTTATTGAATTTAGCAGAGCCTTCTAAGACAGTTATCTTATTCTTTTTCATTAAGTACTTAACACCTTTTTCAGATGTATCTGCAACACCACGTGATCTCTGAATAATTGCAGGGAAATCGAAGCTTGAGTTTTCTACATTAAGTCCGTATTCTTTTAAGTGACCTATTTTATTTTGCAATTCAGCGCTTTTTAGTAATGCCTTTGTTGGAATCCATCCCCAGTTAAGGCATACTCCGCCGAGTCTGTCTCTCTCAATAATGGCAGTTTTAAAACCGAGCTGGGTAGCTCTGATTGCAGCTGTGTAGCCGCCGGGTCCGCTGCCTATAACAGTTACGTCAAATTCTTGCATGATATATTATATTGTATTAAATTATTGGAATTAAATATTAGAACATTTAATTTACAAATATCGTTTTACACATTAAAGGAAGAAGGAAATATATAAGGAAATATTTAATTATGGAAAACATCAGCGGACTGGGAAAAATGATATTTATTGCCGGAATTATTATTGCCGTAGTGGGGCTTATAATAATGTTCTTCAATAAAATACCGTTTATAGGTAAAATGCCGGGAGATATATTTATCAAAAAAGAGAATTTTACCTTTTATTTCCCAATAGTAACTTCTATTCTGTTAAGTATTATTTTGTCGTTAATATTTTATTTCCTTAGGAGAAAATAATGGAGAATTGTAAATTTTGCAGAATTGCGAAAGGCGAATTGAGTTCATTCAAATTATATGAAGATGAAAAGTTTTTTGCTTTCCTCGATAAAAGTCCAATACAGGAAGGGCATTTTATGATAATCCCAAAGAAACATTCCGAATATATTTTTGATCTGGAAGAACCTGATTATACGGAACTCATGCAGCTTGCAAAAAAGCTTTCCGCTAAATTAAAGGTAGCAACGAAGGCAAAGAAAATCGGACTTGCAGTAGAAGGCTTCGGTGAAGAACATTTACATATTCACTTAGTTCCTTTGCAGCAATTGGGAGACTTAGATCCTTGCAAACATAAAAGAGCAATTGATGACCATTTGGATATGCTTCATAAAAAGCTGCTGCCTTATTTCAATTCATGAAATTCAATGTGCAAAAATTTCTAACGTTCATATAATTTTGTAATGTATTATTATTAACCATACCCCAAGCGTATGGTTAACTCTGTACTCAATAAGATTTTTTCATTCAACCGCCTTAGACGCAATTCCCGCTTAAGATTTTTTTATTTCAAACGAGTTCTGCTTGCCATTCTTTTAATCGCAATTAATTTTTTTATAGGAGTTATAGGGTTTATCGTTATAGAGAACTATTCGCTACTCGATTCATTCTACATGACTTCGATAACTATAACTACTACGGGGTTTCAGGAAGTGCACCCGCTCTCTCCTATCGGAAGAGTTTTCACATCATTGCTTTTAATTTCATCAGTCGGTACTGTATTGTATGGAATTTCGACTATCACATCATTTCTTGTTGACGGTGAAATATTAAAACTTTTAAAAAATTATAATATGAATAAGCAAATAAACGAGCTGAAGAATCACGTGATAGTCTGCGGCTTCGGAAGGAACGGCAAACAGGTATGCGAAGAGCTTGTAAAAGAAAACCGTTCTTTCATAATTATCGAAAGTAACGAAGAAAGGCTTGAATATATAAAAGAATTTAAAAACTATTTATTCATAGATGGAGATGCAACTAATGATGACATTCTTATAAAAGCAAATATAAAGGATGCGAAGGCGTTGATAACAACTTTACCTACTGACCCGGACAATGTATATGTTGTACTAACTGCAAGAGAAATGAATCCGGCTATTACAATTATCAGCCGTGCCTCAGATGAATCATCGGAGTCAAAACTCAAACGTGCAGGAGCAAATAACGTTATTATGCCTGAAAGAATCGGCGGAACACACATGGCAACTCTTGTAACAAAGCCGGACATAATGGAATTTATTGCTTTGATAACGGGACAGGCAGGAGTATCTTTTTCATTTGAAGAGTTTCAGCATCAGGACATAAAGCCTGAATACAAAAACAAAACGATAAAAGAAATTTCAATAAAGAAACAAACGGGAGCAACGATAATAGGGCTAAAATCAGAGGATGGAAAGTTTCATGTTAATCCTGATTTGGGAACTATAGTTCAGGAAAGAACGAATATTATCGCATTGGGAACTAAAGAGCAATTGGAGAAACTAAAATCAGTTTTGCTGGTAGAGAAGCTTGCATAGTGCTATTTCCACCAGAAAGATAGCGGTCCGCCTGTATTTACATATTGTGAAATTTCGCTTTTAGGAATCGTAACTCTCTGCTCGCCAACAACATAAGG
>JBHEKU010000259.1:0-7735 GCA_041859205.1 Ignavibacteria bacterium
CTGGTTACTCGGATTTGTAAGCTCGTACACAATGGGCGGCTTCATCCACATTTTATTAGTAATAGCTGTAATTGTTGTAATCATTCGTCTCATTCAGGGACGAAAAGTACTGTAGGCATTTTTTAAAAAATCCCATCTCGATTTTTTTTGTATTTATACTTAACGCCCGGTGATTTTTCATTTGGGCGTTGATTGTTTGAAATTATGGTTAACGGCGAAATGTAACCAAAAGAAGCAAAACATTGTTTTTACAGATATGGCTTCTTATAACTCTTAAAAATTTCCCACATTAAATAATTGTTTTATTAATTAAAAATTTTTGGTTAAAAATTAAAAAATTTGATTTATCAATAGTATATTGTGGAAAAATGAATATAGCGTAACCTTGGGATAGTTTAATTGAAGTTAAGAAATGACTTGAGAAAAACGAATAAAACCCATAAATTTAAGATTACTTAAAAAGCATCAAAATGGTATTATTTTCAGTTATATTATTAGTTATCGTTGCAATAATGCTTATGGCAGTTGTATTGTTGCAATCATCAAAAGGCTCAGGTCTTTCAGGCAGCTTCGGCGGCTCAGGAATAGCAACATCATTCGGCGTTCGCAGAACCTCAGATTTTTTAACGAAATCAACAACTATATTAGCCACTGTATTTTTGCTCGGCTCATTGTTGCTGAACATCTTTATCAATAAAGGTAACTCAGGAACATCAGAAAGCATTATTCAAAAAAATGCAGGAACACAGCAGCAGGCTCCGCCTATGCAAACTGCTCCTCCTGTAGAAACACCGGGAACACAGCAAAACGGTCCGACTTCTACTCCTCCGACTGACGCTCCGGCAAAATAATTTTGCTATAGAAAATTTTCAAAAGAAAGCATCTCTAAAAATTTTAGAGATGCTTTTTTTGTTTAAGATTGTTAGTATTACAATATGAGCATGATAAAAATATTTTTGGTATCGATACTTTTGCTTTCAGGATTCGGTGTGCTTAAATCTCAGGATATAAAATTGAATACGTTTAAAGATTTAGACTTGCTTGAAGCCTCTAAAGATACGGTTAAAAAGAAAAGTTCCGAAGTGAAATTTGTCATGAAAAAATCCCCTTTGAAAGCCGTGCTTCTTTCTGCCGCTTTACCGGGGCTGGGGCAGTATTATAACGAATCTTACTGGAAAATTCCCATTGTAGCTTTAGCCGGAGGATATTTCGGATACGAGATAATACATCAGAACAATATTTTTCTTGATTATAAAGAACAGTATACTGCATCGCAGACACCGGAAAATCCGAACGGCAATCAACAGATATTGGTAACAAGAAATTTTTACAAAGATCAGCGTGATAAGTTTATTTTTTATTTCGGGATATTTTATGTAGTCAATTTAGTTGATGCATATGTAGATGCTCACTTATATGATTTTGATGTGAGCGATAAAATAAAACTTGGCTTCGAGCCGTCAAAAATTAATTTGAAAATAAATTTTTAAAATATGAACACCGAAGAAAAAGTTCAGGAAGAAAATTATTTTAATTTCAGAAATGTTGCCGCGGATTATTACAGCGGTTACGATATCCCAAATTATTTAATGAAAGTGCTCCCTCAAAATCTAGATGCCAATATACTTGATATAGGTTGCGGTTTCGGGCAGACATTAAAATCACTAAGAGATAAGGGATACAAAAATTTGAAGGGAGTTGATATAAACGATGAATCAATTGCTCAGTGTAAAAAAATAAATTTAGATGTTACAAAGGTAGACGATATTATTTCTTATGCAACTACATCTCATAAAAAATATGATTTTATCATTATGAGTCACGTTCTTGAGCATATTGAAAAAGAAAAAATGATTGATAATTTACGAGCGATTAAAAGTCTTCTGAGAGAAAAAGGTAAGTATTGTGTCATGGTACCCAATGCTCAATCAAATACCGGTTCTTACTGGAGGTTTGAAGATTTCACTCATCACTATTTGTTCACAGCCGGAAGTTTGCAGTATGTTCTTAGAGCAGCTGGATTTACACAAATAGATTTTATTGATCCTGAGGGATTAGACGGTGTATCATCCCTAAAAAAACCTATTGTAAAAATTTTATTAAAGATTTATAAATTCAGGAAAAACTTCTGGAATAAAATTACTGCAAGTTCGTACCATAGGCCAAGTCCGCAAATTTTTACTTTCGAATTAAAGGCTTTAGCAAGTTAATAGAGTACCGGAAGAAGAGGGTTAATTTCTTTCAAAATATAATCCGCTGAAAGCTGCGAAATACAGGGAACAATTTCATTTTTTTTATCTGTATAAATACATCTCCAATGGCAATTAAAACACTCCATTTTTTTATAGACTGCCGTAGGTGTAATTAAATTTCCGGCAGCATTTTTATCATAAGGCATGAACCTTCCGAAGTGACCCCCGCCCAAAACACAAACAGCTTTTTTATTTAGCACAGAAGCATAATGCAGAGTGCCTGTTTCATTTCCTAAAACCAGTTCTGAATTATTTAAAACATTGCCTAATTCTATAAGTGATGTTTGACCGATAATATCAGTGCAATTAAATTTTAAAAGAGACTGAATTTTTTCTCCTAACTTCATTTCCCCTTTGCTTCCGCACAAGTAACAATCCCATCCTGTTAAATTTTTTATATTAGTAATTATATCTGCAAATTTTTCCGGTTCAAGGCATCTTCGCGATTCATTTGCTCCTGGCAGCACAACGAAATATTTTTTTAATGCTCCATTTTTTTCAAAGGAAATTGAAATATCCGTAGAGTATTTTTCGAAGTTGATATTTATTTCATTTAGAAATTCTTTTACTCTGTAAAATTCAAACTGATTGTAATTATTTGGGCTTATTAATTTTGAATACCAAGTGTCGCTTAATAAATTCCAGAATGAATATTCTGCTTCTTCCTTTCTTTTAAATGCAAGTTTAACTTTCGCATGTACATTTCGTACTATTGAGTCAGCCACTGCAAAATCGCGTGAGTAGGCAGTTTGAAACAAGAATTCAATTTCATATTTATTAAGTTCATCAAATAGTTTTTTTCTATAGGTGAAATTTCTGAAATATTTTTTTCTGTTTAGAGGAATATACACATCTGCAATTTCCAGTTTTTGGGCGAGCGGAATCCAAATTTCATTTCCGACAAGTAGAACTTTATAATTTTGCTCTTTATATTTTTGAGAAATTTTTTTAAAAGCATTTGCCCAGATAATAAAATCACCAAGTAAATCGGTTCGTACAATTAAGATATATTTTTGAGATTGTGCCTGCGGGGAAGGAATTTTATAAAATAAATCCTGAACGTAAACCATAAGATTTACAATTTGTATTGGTAAATCTTCACGGAGATTATTTATAAATCTTTTTAGGTAGGATTTCTTCACCTGTTTTTAGAAAAGAATTCTAATTCTTTTTTTCGTGTAAGTTCAAACAGATCTTTATCTTGTGCATGAAAAACACAAATATCACAAAATTTCTCAGTATTCCTGTTATCAAAATAATTGGTTATATCTTCAATTTTTTCTTGTTCATCAATATTTAAAGATATTAAATAGTCACCGAAATTATCGTAAAAAATAATGTAGCAATAATTAAGATTTCTGAAAAAATTGAACATATCATTAAAATCTTCATTTATCTGTTTCATTAAATTTTGATCGAACTCAGTAAATATAACCGGTTTGGAAGATTTTAATAATTCAACTGCACCCTTCATTATTTTAAAATCAAAACCGTCAGTATCTATTTTTAATAGTTTAGCATTTATAAACTCAGGATAATCATTTACAACTGTATCTAATTTTTTTGTTTGGAGGGAGGAATTCTCTTCGTTGAAAATATTTCCTGTACCTCCCACAGCTTTATAAACACCTTTAATTTTTTCATCGGTCTCGCCTAAATAATTATTACTATATGTTACATCTTTTATTTGCGAAGTATTTTTTATAAGTAAATCATAGAATTTCTTCTCCCCCTCTACGCATAAGATAGGGTATTCAACAAAACTTCTTAATAGAACAGCAGTATCGCCGACATTAGCTCCTATATCTACAATTGGAGGATTTTGATATTTTGTATTAATATATGTTGATATTCTCGGAAGGTTTGTATTATAATTTTTGTGAGAAACTAATACTGCCGGAAGATTATGTGAAAATGGAATCTGAATTTTATAATTCCATAATTGATAATAAATAAGAGGGTCAGAAAAGCTCAAAATTAATTTTCGTATTGAACCAAAAAAGGTATTGATAAGCATATTTAAATATCCTTTTTTATTCGTGGTGTTCATAAAACCGTTAAAAATAAATTCTAACATATTTGTTTTTGTTTAGGATAAATTTTATTGCCCGATTTTAACCATTATTGCATGGCCATTCAGATTATGAATAATAACTCTATCTTTTAAATTTCTTTGTTCGTTTACTAATTTTGTTATACCCACACAACCGGGGAAACCATAATCATCAAATACTATTACTCCGCCTAAAATTAATTTATCCCATACCCACGAAATAATATCTTTAGCAGATTGATAAACATCAACATCAATATGGCACAATCCAAACATAGTATTCTCCGGGATTAAATGACTAGTATCTTCAGGAAACATTCCCTTAAGAATTTTGTAATTTTTATACCGGGCTTCTTTTGCAAGTAAATTTTCTACTATCTGTTCAGATGTATCGCTATGCTCACCTCCTATATAAAAATTATCTTTATCGGAAGTTTTCACTACTCCCTCAAATGTATCTGCAATGTAAATTATAGAATCACTTTTTAAGTTCGAAAGCTTCCTTGCCATTACAGCGGCAGTGCCGCCTCGCCAAGCACCGATTTCTATCACATTTGCGCCTGAATTGATTTTTTGAGCTTGCTCAATTAATTGCCATAACTCATAACATCTATAAATATCTACAAGGGTGTTATCTTTTATTTTTTCGTAAATATCTAGAAAATCCCTGTCACCTTTCCATGGGCTATAAGTTGCATTCGGTATGTTTAGGTCATAAAAATTACTGTCTATTTCAAATCTGGTTTGACCAATAAACTGATTCTTTTTAATCAATTCATATCCGCGTTTTTGTAAAAAATTTAATATTAGTTTTTTCATTTTAAAATTTTATAAAATCAAATAATACTACAAAGATATTTTTTATGTATTGGAAAATCTATCTATTTCAGAAGAATTTTAATAAAAAGGATGTTCTGAATGGTAATTAAGCTTGCTGGAGTATTGAGAAATTACGTGAATTTAATCATAATGGGATAAATAAGTACTTGTTTCTTTATGGTCGTTTATTTACATTTAGGTAAACAAAAGCACCAATACTCCCTATAAACTTTTTTAAAAATTTAATAAATAGTCTTATGAAAAAGTTCAATTATGCATTAATGTTATTTACAGCAGTGTTTTTTTTAATTGGTGAAATTTCATTTGGTCAATCAATATGGAACACTAGACAATTCTCAAGTATAGGAGGTAACCAACTCCGCAAAGTACAATTTGTAAATACAACAGTTGGTTATACCGGTGGAGGAAATGGTAAGTTTGTAAAAACCACCGATGCCGGTGATAGTTGGAATGTTCTGAATATAGGGCTTACTGGATATATAAGTTCATTATTTTTTCTTAACGAAAATACAGGATGGGTCGGCTCAACTCAACAAGTTATTAAGAAAACTACCGATGGAGGTGTTACTTGGTCGAGCCAACCGATTACAACAAGTAGTTATATTGCAGACATATCTTTTGTAAATAGCCAAACCGGCTATTTGGCAGGCAACGGTGGTCAAATATTCAAGACCACAAATGGAGGAATAAATTGGTCTAATATTGCTCCTGCATCAATGCCATGGGGAGAAGTAAAATTCCTGAATGAAAACACCGGCTGGATTCTTTCAGATATGGACTTATATAAAACTACAAATGCAGGAAGCACGTGGAATTCTATTTTACACAATTCTGGCTCTGTTATAGGTTATTTTCAGGATTTCCATTTTATTAATGCACAAACAGGATGGGTGACAATTCCAAGCGGAATTGCTAAAACTACTAACGGTGGAGATAGCTGGTCATTTAAAACTATACAAATGGCTTCTCCTATGGCTGTTCAATTTTTAAATGAAAATGTTGGATGGTGCGCAGGTTATACTAATAATACCGGTTATATAATTGCAACTATAAATGGAGGAGCAAACTGGGTTACACAAAAAGTAGAATCTAACAATGTATATTGGGATATTAGTTTTGCGAATATGAATATGGGTTGGGCTTGTGGTAATGCCATTGTTTCCTCTACAACCACAGGTGGTTTGGTTTCCATTATTCCCGTTTCTACCAAAACCCCTGATGCGTTTTCATTAAAACAAAATTTCCCAAATCCGTTTAACCCTGCTACGAAAATAAATTTCGATATAAAGAATTCTACGTTTACATCTCTGAAAGTTTTTGATATGAATGGAAGAGAAGTAAAAACTCTTGTTAATGAAAATCTTACTGCGGGAAGTTATGAAATTAATTTCAATGCAAGCGAACTTAACAGCGGCGTATATTTCTATACTTTGAAAACAAATGAATACACGGAAACAAAAAAAATGATGTTAGTGAAATAATAAATAACTTTTGGGCAAGCTCCCTGTTCAAATTTATTTTATGTACACATTAAATCCATAACTATGAGAAAAAAAATCTTTCTATTTAGCATTATTTTATTTTGCACCGTTCTATTTATTCAAAGTACATCATTTTCACAATCTGTTTGGTCTACTCAGTATTTAAATAATATAGATGGCAATTACCTTCGCCGGGTTCAGTTTATAAATCAGCTTACAGGCTGGGCTTGCGGTGGAAGCGGAACTTTAATTAAAACGACAAACGGTGGTGATAACTGGACTGTGACAAGTACAGGCACAACTTCATATCTTACGTGTTTGTATTTTATTGATGCCAATACCGGGTGGATTGGTTGCCAGGAAGCTTTAATTAGGAAAACAACAAATGGGGGAGTATCCTGGTACTCCGCACCAATTCAGACAAACGATTTTAGTTCCGACTTTTTCTTTATTAATTCTACAACAGGATTTGTTACCAGTCATGACAACAAAATACATAAAACTACTAACGCCGGATTATCATGGAATTTAATAAATTCTTCTTCTTATGCATATGGACAGATACAGTTTTTTAATGAAATGATTGGCTATGTGGTTGCACCAAATTATTTTGCTAAATCTATAGATGGTGGGATAACATGGACGCGTACTTTATATGACGGTGTAAATCAGGCTATGACATTTATAAATCAACAGACCGGCTGGATAACAAGTACAAATTCTATCAGAAAGACAATAGATGGAGGAGATACATGGAGTTATTATTCGGTCCCAATTCAAACTCCATTTGCTTTAAAATTCTTTAATGAGAATTTGGGGTGGTGTGTTGGATATGATAATTCTAAAGGAATTATTTGCAGAACTTTAAATGGCGGAGTCAACTGGACGGTTCAGGCAATTGAAAACGGAAATAAATTTTATGATATGTGTTTTATTAACCAGAATACAGGATGGGCATGTGGTAATTCAATTATCTCAGGAACACAAAATGGAGCTTTAACTTCTGTCAGTCAGATTTCTACATCTATTCCATCCGGTTTTTCGCTAAAGCAAAACTATCCTAATCCGTTCAACCCGGCAACGAAAATTTCTTTTGATATTAAAAACTC
>JBHEKU010000279.1:0-5722 GCA_041859205.1 Ignavibacteria bacterium
AAAACTAACTTTAAACACTTTAAACGCAGTATTTTCACTATGAAACTGCATTGATAAAATTCTGCATTTTGAGTAACTTATAGAGTGAAAGTAAGCTATAAGTCCTCAGGCGTAAACATCTCCGAAGCAGATAAATTTGTAAAAGCCATTAGCCCTCTTGTGAAAAGCACTTTCACAAAAGGTGTTATTCAAGGCATCGGAAATTTTGGCTCATTCTACCAAATTGACTTCAAAAAATATAAGTCCCCTGTTCTTGTTTCCAGTGTTGACGGAGTAGGCACTAAGCTAAAAATCGCAGCTTTACTAAATAAGTATGATACTATCGGCGAAGACCTTGTTAACCACTGTGTAAATGATATTGCCGTATGCGGAGCAGTACCGCAGTTCTTTCTTGATTACTATGCAATGGGAAAGCTGAAAAGCAAGACTGCGCAGGAAGTAGTGAAGGGTTTGATTCGCGGATGCAAAGCAAACGGCTGCTCGCTTATCGGCGGAGAGACTGCAGAGATGCCGGGTGTTTATCACGATAATGATTTCGATCTGGCAGGCTCGATTACAGGTGTTGTTGAAAAGAGTAAGATTGTAAATAAAAATAATGTAAAGAAAGGCGATGTACTCATCGGACTTCCTTCAAACGGACTTCATACAAACGGATATTCACTCGTAAGAAAAATATTTGATACGAAACAGAAGCTGAACCAGAAATATTCGGGCTTAAAAAATACAATAGGTTTAGAATTACTTAATACGCATAAGTCATATTTAAATATAATACAGAGTTCTTTACAAAAGTTTAAGATTAATTCCATCTCGCACATTACAGGCGGCGGAATAGAAGGCAATACAAAACGTGTTGTGCCGAAAGAACTTAAAATAAAAATTGATTACGACAGCTGGGAACGCCCTGCAATATTCGATATCATTCAGGTAAAAGGAAACGTTGACGAAAAAGATATGAGAAGGACTTTTAATCTGGGAATCGGCTTAATATTTATAATAGCAAATAAAGACGCAGATAAGTTTATAAAATTTTTACAAAGCAAAAAAGAACGATCTTACGTTATCGGTAATATAGCGTAATTGGAAAATATTCATAAATTTTAACCCCGGGAGGATTCAACAATGGAAACAATGGAAAAAAAATCAACAGCTACAAATGGAGCCGGTACAGCTTCTCACATCGATGCAACAAATGTACAGGATGTGTTAAAAAAATATATGCTAGTAGACGGATTTGATATGACACTTGATATGAAAAAATCACAAGGTTCATATCTGTACGATGCAAAGCATGGAAAAAGATATCTTGATTTTTTCACATTCATTGCCTCGAATCCACTCGGCATGAACCATCCGAAAATAAATAACGACGAGTTCAAAAAGAAACTCGGCGAAGTTGCAGTATCAAAGCCATCGTTATCCGATATTTATTTACAGGACCAGGCAGAATTTGTCGAAACATTCTGGAAGCTTGCAGTTCCCTCTTACTTCAAGTATTCATTTTTCATAGAAGGCGGAGCGCTTGCAGTTGAAAATGCAATGAAAGTTGCAATCGACTGGAAAGTTAGAAAGAATTTTGCAAAAGGCTACAGTGAAGAAAAAGGCTACCAGATAATGCACTTCAAGGAAGCCTTCCACGGAAGAAGCGGCTACACAATGTCTTTGACAAATACATCACCTGAGAAAACGAAATATTATCCAAAGTTCGACTGGCCAAGAATTTCAAATCCATACATAACATTCCCGCTTAACGAAGAAAATTTAGCGCAGACAATTGAAGATGAAAAAATTGCCGTAGCTGAAATAATGGATGCAATAAGAAAAAACAAAGATGATATTGCAGCAATTATACCTGAACCAATACAGGGCGAAGGCGGAGACCATCACTTCAGAAAAGAGTTTTTTGAAGAGCTGAGAAGAATCTGCGATGAAAATGAAATGATGTTTATACTTGATGAAGTACAAACAGGAATTGCACTCACAGGCAAATGGTGGGCACATCAGCATTACGTTCAGCCGGATATAATTACATTCGGCAAGAAGATGCAGGTCTGCGGATTACTTTGCACAGACAGAGTTGATGAAGTACCCGATAACGTATTCCACGAACCAAGCAGAATAAACTCTACATGGGGCGGCAACATAACCGATATGGTTCGCTCAAAAAGAATTCTTGAAATCATTGCACAAGAAAATTTAGTAAGCAACGCTGAAGTAATGGGCGAATACATGCTTGCCAAGATAAAAGAACTTTACGAACAATTTTACGGTTTAGTATTAAGTCCGAGAGGAAAAGGCCTTATGTGCGCATTCAGCTGCAAAGATACTGAAACAAGAAATCAGGTTATCAAAAAAGCGCTTGAGTCCGGCGTGATGGTACTCCCCTGCGGAAGAAGAACAATAAGATTCAGACCACCTGTAAATATAAACAAAGCTGAGATAAACGAAGGTTTTGATGCATTACATAAAGCATTGAAGTCGTTCTAAAAAATTTCCATTTTTATCCCGGCTTAATAAAATAGGCCGGGGTATACAACTAAACACATTTATTTTTAAAATTGATATCAGAAGACGCAAGAAAAATTTTTGTAACGTATTTAAAAGAGCACGCACATAGAATAACGAATGAACGATTTCTTATTCTTGATGCAGCGTTGAATATGCAGGGACATTTTAATGCAGATGAGCTCTATTTAAAAATGAAAAATGAATATCTGAACGTTTCAAGAGCTACAGTTTACAAAACTCTTGACCTTATGAGCGAGTGCAATCTTCTTACAAAGCATAACTTCAAAGGCGAGCGTACACGCTATGAAACAAAATTCGGACGTAACAATCATTATCATATTATCTGCGTTCATTGCAACAGAATTCTTGAATTTGAAGACCCAAAGATTGAAAAACTTCAGGAAGACATTTGCAAGAAAAATGAACTGAAATTAGTTGACCACACACTGCAGGTATTTGCCGAGTGCAGGGATGAAAAAGTATGCGAATTTAAACACGATACTAAGCACCAATAATCCGTAAAAAAAATTTGCCTGTATATTTATACAAAGTCTTAATAAAGTTTTAATCAAGACTAAATAAAGTTTTCATAAAGTAATATTGAAAAGAGCTGACGATTTAAAAATCGGCGAGCGTGCCGTAATAAAGGATGTGGATAATTCTCATCCGTCATCGCACCGCATTTTAGAAATAGGTTTCACACCAGGGCAGGAAATCGAGCTTCTCAATTGCTCCGCATTCAATGACCCTCTTGCATTTGCAATAAGAGGAACTATAATTGCAATCAGAAAAAAAGAGGCGCATTGTATTCACGTATAAACAACAAAGATAAAAAAGCGCCGCTTATTACTCTCGTCGGTCCGCCAAACTCAGGTAAAACTACATTGTATAATTACCTGAGCGGGAAAAAATCGAAGACGGTAAATTATCCGGGCTCGACTGTAAACTATTCTGTTTCCAAAATTCTCAGCAAGCATGAAATTAATGCCGATATTCTTGACTCGCCCGGAATCATCAGCCTTATCCCCACGTCTCCCGATGAAAGAGTTTCTGTAGATACACTATACAAACATCCCAAATACGGACATCCTGATATTGTAATTGTTACCGTAGATGCTTCTCAGCTCTCGCGGCATTTGTATTTAGTAAAGCAGATGATGGAATCGAATTTCAATCTCATTGTAGTTGTAACGATGATTGATATTCTGAAGCGTAACGGAAAAGATATTGATATAATAAAACTCAGCGCTATACTTGGCTGCTGTGTAGTAAAATTTGACGGGCGAAATGCAGACGGAATAAAGCACCTGCTTGAAAAAACCCGCGACAAAATTGTAGCCATTCAGAAAGAAGAAATAATTTTACCTGTAGCAAAATTTCAAATTGACAGGGATAAACTTCTTCTCTCTTATAAACAAATTGAAGAGATAGAAGAAGAAGTTATTATTGATACTAATAACAGAAAAAACGGCCAGCTTGATATATCCTCCATAAACGATAACTTAGTTGTATTAAATAACAGAAGGGCGTTTGTAAAACCCGATGCAAGAACTCTTAAGCTTGATAAAATTTTTCTCCATAAATACTGGGGACTTGCAATATTTTTTATTGCAATGTCAGTTGTATTCACTGCAATCTTCTGGATTGCACAGCCATTCATGGACTGGATTAATACAGGATTTGAAAATCTTTCAGGTTTCACCGGAGAACTTCTTGGTGAAAACTTATTCAGCGATTTAGTTTCCGGCGGACTTATCCCCGGGCTTGGTTCAGTACTTGTCTTCCTTCCGCAGATTTTAATTTTATTTTTTATTCTTGAATTGCTGGAAGATTCCGGATATCTCGCTCGCGGAGCAATGCTTGTCGATAAGCCTCTCTCAAAAATAGGATTGAACGGACGTTCATTTGTGCCGATGCTTTCAGGTTTCGCATGCGCCATTCCTGCAACTATGGCTGCGCGAACAATTGCAAATAAGAAGGAAAGATTTCTCACAATATTTATTTTGCCGCTGATGTCATGCTCGGCGCGTATTCCCGTCTACGCTTTGCTCGTTGCATTCTTAACTCCAAAAGATAAGCCGTATCTCGGCGGAATATTTTTTACTCTGATATATTTATTCAGCATAGTAAGCTCGCTTATCATTGCAGCGATTGCTAACAAATTCCGTGATAGAATCGTAAAAGAAAAAGAAGATTCGTCTTTTATAATAGAACTCCCCGCTTACAGAAAACCAAAACTCTGGATTAATACAAAACATGCATACAAAAATGCAACACAGTATGTAAAAAAAGCGGGACCTGTGATTTTAATATTATCTCTTGTGCTATGGGTGCTGACAACTTTTCCTAACTTTGATCCGTCCATTCCGGATGCGGATAAGTTAAGCGCAGAGGAAGTTTCTTCTGCTAAAAACTCCGAGCGTCTTGCAGGCTCATATGCTGCTATGATGGGTAGATTTATTGAACCCGTTATGAAGCCGATGGGAATGGATTGGCGTATAGGTGTTTCTCTTGTTGCTACTTTCGCAGCGCGTGAAGTGTTCGTCAGCTCCTTAGCACTTATTTTCAAAGTCACTGATGATGATGAAGATACTCATAACAGTCTTTTGACTGCAATGAAGGAAGCAAAGTTCGAAGATACGGGACAAAAATTGTTTACTGCATCAACTATTATAGGACTCGTTGTCTTCTTTGTTTTTGCTATGCAGTGTTTATCTACGACTGCCATCGCCCGCAAAGAAACAGGCGGCTGGAAAATCCCGATACTGCAAATCGTAGTCTTTACTGCTCTTGCTTATGCTTTTACTGTTGTAGTTGTGAATGGTTTGAAGGCTGTGGGGGTGAGTTAGATTGGTCTGAATGCTGTATCAATTTCTAAAATTTGTTTAATATCAATTTCTTCTTTTAATATATTTTGAACATTAAAAGCACCAATTACACACCCAATATTATTGAGCATAATATGGCTCAGATTTTTATTTGACCATAAAAAACTCAAGTTTAAAAACCTGTTGTCAATTTCTGTTAATATTCTTTTTGTTTGAGTATTACTACGACCTTCAAGACCTAAATTCCTCAAATAATTGATTGTATTTTGATTGGCATTTAAACTATTTATTATTTCATGATATTGTTGAGGGAATGTATACTTTAATTCTAAATTTAAGTTTTCTTTCTCATTAAACAAAAATTGTATTTTACTATATTCTTCCAT
>JBHEKU010000329.1:0-19010 GCA_041859205.1 Ignavibacteria bacterium
CTTAAATCCTATAGAAAACTACTGGGCACTCCTCAAGCTCTATGTAAGAAAATGGAACACTTCCTTTGAAATCTTCTACCAGGTACTGGATGAATTTATGAGCAGAGAGAAATGGTGTTATTTAAGTTAGTGTACTATACAAGCAGGATGATATGGAAAATTGCCTCTTGTCATCGGAAGAGTATATTTTACATTTTTCCTGTTCCGTAAGATTCTATCTTCGTATTATCGAGGGAAATATATTTTCGGAGGCATTCTCTCGATAATCCAGAGATGACATCGTGATAAAATCGTACATGAATCGAATCCGAGAAGAGTGATCTTACGATCCTACCCACCGCCAAGATGACAAATATTCAGATCCAGAAGAAGAGAGCTTCAGAGTTTTTCATCTTCAGTGTCGTGATCATATACGACATAATGACGACGATAAAGATACCATGAAATCTATCAAAAGTTTCAAGTCAAAAAAATAAAAAGAAATCCCTTTTTCCATAGCGAGTCGCTCCGAAAATAACGGCAGAATATTTTCCCAGCTGGTCGAGCACAGGGGTTTATCGTACTTCTTCGAGCATGCCACATTGTTGTTCCTCCGCAAAATACCTGCACTAATCACTGATCGACTTCACCATGTATTCTGCTTCGAGCGAGTATCCGAGCTTGCGATAATATTCTCGGACTCCGACGCCCGCGATGACGGCGATCCTCTGGATCGTGTTTCATTCTGTCATGTACTGTTCTCGGACGATTTCTTCTGCGCGTGCCATGAGTTTTTTCCCGAATCCCATATGTTGTCCCGAGCCATTTCCTACCTCTCCGATACGGAGCTGATCGCCGAATGTGTGGACTTCTCGGATGATCGCACTTTTCTCGAGGACACTCAGAAAGTGTTTTTCTCCTGAGAAATACTGACTCGGAATGCGAAGTCGGAGAAGCGCAAAAATAGTCCGATCGGCAGGATCGACATACTGCAGAAAATACTCACGTCCGCCACTCGCTTCGTAGGTATATTCTTCGAGGATGGCTTCTGTGGGATTATTTCCCTTTGCGCGGATCTCTCGGGCAGAGATATCGTGCGCCTTTTTTCCCATCTTTCGCATCATGAGCTCCGTCACTTGTCGGAGATTGGCGATCTTCGAGCCTGCGAGAATTTCCTCGCTCGGAATATCTCGATACATGCGATTGAGCCGAGTGTACTCGGGGAGCATCGCGATGAGATCTGCCATGAGTCGGATAAGTGTCTCATCGTCATAGGGTACAAATTTTCACTCCCGCCAGATGGCTTCCATCTCAGAATGAGGTGTCACGACCATCGGATAGATCTTCAGCTCATCGGGACGAAATCGCTCATCGCTGAAAATCGTCTCGAGGCTCGTACGATCTGTCTCTGGATCCGATCCGAGGAGATTCGGCATCATGTGAGCGACGACCTTGAAGCCAGCATCTTTCAGAAGGCGAGTGGCATGGATCGACTCCGCATTTCCATGCCCACGTTTATTCAGTGCATTGATCGTATCAAAAGTCGTCTGATAGCCGATCTCGACCCGTGTGATTCCGTATTCTCTGAGCTTCCGGATTTCCGCTTCATTGATCCAGTCAGGACGCGTCTCGATCGCGACACCGATGACACGCGATTCGGCGGTCTCATTTCTCCGCTTTGCTTCCTCGAGACTCTCCGACAGCATTTCCTCGTGTCAGAAGTTCGTGTGCGCATCATACATTTTCTCGATAAAGTCGCGCTGATATTCCTCTGGGTAAAAACTCCACGTTCCACCGATAATCCGAATATCACACTTCGCGATCATATGTCCGGTCATCTCGAGCGAACGGAGCCGATTCCATACCTGAAGCTTCGGATCGAACATGTTGTTTTCTGCTCTCTGGACTGCAGGCTCGCCTGTGATATAACTCTTCGGAAGCCCTTCATACGTCGGACAAAACACACATTTTCCAGGACAGCCCCAGAATTTCGTCAGGATAGAAATGACCGAGACTCACGAGAGTGAGCGGATTGCGCGCTTTCGGAGGAGCTTCCAGACACGCGAATCTTCCCAGAGCTTTCCTTCGGCGATGCATGTTTTATATCGCTTCAGAAGATCCGTACTTGTGACACCGTTCGCGACTTTATATTTCGCGAAGATACGATTTTTCAGCGTGTGAAATTGCTCTTTTGTTTCGATCGATTCATCCTGAATGACAGCGGATAATATCTCATCAAGAAGCTCTGTATGGGGCATTTTTTCAGATATAAACGATCGGTAATCTACTCATTTCTCGCAAGAAGTAAAGAGAGGGTTTTTACGAAAAGCCCGATTCAGAAACATAAAATATATGCACATACAGAATCACGCCGATTCCAAAAATAAATTTGCATTTTCACTTTTTTCCCCTATAGTGCGGGAACTTATTTCCCCTTCTTACGACAGGATCGTAAGATTATAACCACAGGACCTATGAGAAAATATGAACTCATGATGATCGTCTCGCCCGATCTTACTGAAGAAGCGAGAAATACCCTTGTTGCTTCCGTAGAGGAAGAGCTTACAGAGGGTGGTACAAAAATTCTCTCGGCTGAGCACTGGGGTGTGCGTGATCTCGCATACCGTATTCGCTCATCAAGTACGGGATATTACATTCTCTGGACACTAGAGTCGGATGGAAAAAATATTATTCCTGTCACAAAGAGCTTTAACATAAAGAAAGATATTTGGCGCTTTATGTTCGTAAAACTTGATGAAGAGAACGAATAATTTTATCTTTTTTTACTTTTTATTTTTATGAGAACTGTCAATAAAGTCATTTTGATAGGAAATATTACAAAAGATCCATTCGTAAAAACAACAGCAAACGATAAAAAAGTCGCAACGTTCACCGTCGCTACAAACCGAACATACAAAACTCCAGCAGGTGATGTGATGAGTGAAGCAGAATTTACAAATTGTGTCGTGTGGGGACCGCTCGCAGAGCGTGCAGAACAATTCCTCACGAAGGGAAAACTCGTCTATATCGAAGGACATCTGAAAACTCGCAATATCGACAAAGAAGACGGAACTCGCCTTCAGAAAGTCGAGGTCGTCGCGACAGAGCTGATTTTCCTCTCGAAGCGAGAAGATGCTCCAGGCGGAGCAGGAAGCTCATTCGGATCTCAGGAAGACTTCTCGGATCTCGATAGCTCCTATGATGCTGATGATAAATTTTAAAAAAACTTTTTTAACTTTCTACTATGACAACCAAGAAAAAACAAGTATGTCCGATCGATGCGGCAGGTATCACATATATCGACTACAAAGATGTCGAGCTCCTGAAGAAATATCTCACGAAGTTCAATCGTATCATCCCACGATACTATAGCATGGTCTCACTCAGAAATCAGAAGCGACTCGCAGTCGCGATCAAGCGCGCTCGATACATGGGACTTCTTCCATACGTTCTCTCATATCGTGCTCCAGCGATCGAAGCTCGAAAGATCCTTCCTGATGCTCCAGCAGAAGTAAGTGAGCCACTCGATGAGACAGCGACAGCGATCTAGTCTCACATAATTGGCTTCAGAAACTTCTCGACTTCGAGAAGTTTTTTTGTGGTGTACTTTTGTGTGAATGGTCTCAGTTTTGATGACTTCGGGTGTATCTCGGAATCTATTCGTGAGGGAAATAATAGTATATGGAGCATTCTCTTATTCTTCTGCGTGATATGAGAGCCTCCCATCGATGAGGTATGCTGGGGCGGTATAGCTGTGTTCTATCACTTTTCCGAGCGCCATAATATGCAGGACAGTCCACCCGCGAGAGAGAAGAAAATCAGATATCATCGAACGATGGCATCGCCACCATACTGCCTCTGAACACATATATGCTGTCGTCCCATGCGATGCAATCTTCTCAAGTCGTTCGATCCCATCTCGAAATTCCTGAGTCTCCATATAATCCGCATATCCACGGAATGATATATTTCTCCATGCTGTGTTGTGTGAGTCAGGAAGAGCCTTCCTTCTTCATCAGAGTTCCCTCATGTGAATATACTGGATTCCTTCATGCTCAAGTACGGGAGCGAGACTTTCTTTATGGAAATGAGGATATTTTCGTGATCATGGGAAGCTCCTCACATCGATGAGAAATTCGATATTGGAAGTATGAAGAAGTGCGACAAAATCCTTGATCGTGTGTGTAGAGTGTCCAATGGTGTAGATAATTTTTTGTGAAGACATGTGAGAAATATTTTCGAAGATAATCTCTATTTTCTACAGAAGTGTCACGAGTTTCCGTATGGTATTCACATTTCTCGCTGTCATATTCTTATAGAGAGTTGTTCCGATAAAGTCGTGCATTTTACTCTTCGTGTAGTTCTTTTTTTCGATATGCCAGAGAATCGCCCCATGAGCGTACCGCAGATCATCGACCGCTGGATTCGTACGGATCATTTTTATACTTTCCTCATCTTGGAAGTTTTCCCACAGGAAAAAAATATCCGTCTTCTGCTCGGAGTTATTTTCCCACTCTTCAGGGATTGCCGAGGCGATCGCACGGAGAGTATTCTCGTCTATGATAAGAAAATGAATACCAAAACCAAATTCTCACCCAAAAGCTGATTCGATCGTGTGGACTGTCTTCTCGGACATTTCTCCACTCTCGAAGAGTACATTTCCAGAATTTATATATGTACGGACATTCTCGAAGTCCATCATCTCGAAGAGTGCTTTCAGTCGAGACATTTCGACGGTGTTTTTCCCTCAGACATTGATCCCTCGAAGGAGTGCTATGTATTGCATGGATTATTTTTTACGATTTTCTCGGGCTTCTCTGAGACGGAGATGGATCATCTGCTCGATAATCTCCCTCGTGAGGGGTTTCTCAAGGCTAAAATGAAGCGCCGCCTTCGTATGCGGAAATCATGTGATTTCCGTCTCCATCTTGGCGAGAATATTTCCACTGTGTGGGAAGATGCTCATGTGACTCTTAAATCCGGCGATCCCGACAATCCACTGTCCATCGAGCTTCCATCATGGCATTCCCCAGCCCATCCGCTCGGTCGCAGAAGGGATGATCGCATGGATTATCTCTCGCACATTCTGAAGCGCCCCCTGAAATTCCACTTTTTGGAGGTGGATATATGTATCGATCGCGGGTTCCACTATTTTTTATTTACTTCTGTCATTGCTGCCTTCACTGCCAGGTAGACAGCAAAATAAATAATCCCGAAGAGGATAACAGCATAGAGTATAAATGGAAGCATGAAAAATGGATAAAACATAGTGTGAAAGTAAAAAAATAAACTTATCTCCAGAGGGAAAGGATATATCCAGCAAGAATAAAGATCACAAGCCGATAACTGACACTTACAAGAATCTTCTGGCACCAGTACTTTCTCTTGTCGCCTCCCCAGATGATAGTACTTATCGTCATCGGGACCACGAATCCGAGCCATGCCAGGAATCCGATCATCATGCCTGAATATCCGGGGAGCACCCCTATAAGACATGCGAGAGAAAATATCATCAGGACACTTGCGATGTATTCCATGAGGAACATTTTCCACATACCTCGCATCATTTCTTTCTGTTCTTGCTCGGTTGGTGGTTTTTCCCAGTGGATTTTCATCCAGAGTTTTCCGAAGAGTGGACCATACCAGAATGCGCCACCAAGAAATGAAACCAGAGATAAGATGAGAATCGCTATATAGTTCAGCTCCATGGTATGAAATAAGGGGTAAAATTATGCTTTTGGCATTCCGGCAGGATCCATCCAGAATGCTTCCCAGATGTGCCCGTCGAGATCCTCAAAGTCTCGACCATACATAAATCCATGATCGTATTCTTGTGTCATCTTTGCGCCTGCTCCGAGCGCTGTCGTGTACCACGTATCGACCTCTTCTCGTGAGCAGAATCCGATCGCATAGAGCGCGGTCGTCATATCTTTTTCGGCAAATGTTTTTCTCTCGGGGAGAAATGTCTTTGCGAAGTTCTTCGTGAGAAGCATCACGACAAACTCATCTTTCCATGCGAGCGCTGCGGCGTCATCATTGGAAAAGTCGAAGTTCTGGACGAATCCGAGCGTCTTATAGAACTCGATCGAGGCAGGGAGATTCTCTATGATCAGATTGATGTAGAGGGAAGGAGTTTTTTCCATAGAAGTGTGTGAGGAGTAGTACACGTACTATAGATTTTTTTCGCGAAAAAGAAAATGAATTATGTATGAGGGTAAAAAAGCCGAGCTCGTAGGCTTTATTCACTTCCCATCTCTTTCTCATATTTACGAATCACCCAGAGAAAAAGTTTCATATCAGCATTTTTCCTCGTCACATGTCTGATCGAGCAATGTTTTACCGATCGAATCAAACATCAACACAGTCAGATTATCTCCTCAAAATCTTCTCCATTCCTTTTCCTTTTGCGAGTTCATCCACAAGTTTATCAAGATAACGAGTATTTCTATAGAGAGGATCTTCTATTTCCTCTATTTTCACACCACAAATACTTCCAGTGATTTTCGTGGCATTCGGATTCATCGCTGGCGCTTCTCTGAAAAAAGTTTCCAGAGTGACGGCCGTATCGACTTGTTTTTGCAACCCTTTTTCATCATATCCAGTGAGCCAGAAAATTATCTCATCGACTTCATTTCTCGTGCGTCACTTTTTCTCTGCCTTTGCGATATACATCGGATAGACGCTTGCAAAGGTCATCTTGTAAACGCGTTCGAGCATTTTTTGATTTTCTTGCATAGAAGATTTTTAGGCATCTGGAATATCTGTTTCTACCAGTTTTTTGAGTTTTTCGAGAGACTTTTGCCACCCAAGATAGCACATCTCTGCGGGAATCATCTCAAGAATCCCTTCTTGAGTTGCGATAATCTCCGTTCCACAGAGAACTGGTTTTAAAGTGATAGTGGTCGTCATCGTTCCCGGCATATTTGGGTCATCAAAAACATTAGTGTATTTGAGAAGTTCATTGGGAATAACTTCAAGATATTCTCCACCAAAAGAGTGACTGTTTCCTGTGGTGAAATTGGTAAATGACATTTTATGCTTTCCTCCCACTCGGACGTCCATCTCATGAACATCACAGAGAAAACCATAGGGAGGCAACCAAAAAGACATTGCTTGAGGAGTCGTAAAGGCACGAAATACTTTTTCAGGACTTGCAGTGAGGATTCGATGAAGGGTAACAGAGTTGGTCATAGAAAATATGTAAGAGCATAAACTCTTATACTCTATACATTTTTTTCACATCTTCAACAGAAACTGCAATCAGTTCATGCAAAAGGGGAATATTGATGTCACTGAGTTTTTTGATTTGCAAACACGACATTCGAAAGTCACATCGTGAGATAGAGGGTGATATTTGGACTTGCGAGGAGCAAATCCTGTGAGGCACATATCTCCTTCATGCCCACTCTCATACTGATAGTGGTAATTTCCAAATCCGATGATGCTTGCTCCCCACATCTTTGCAGTCAGAAATCTGTTGATCATTTCATAGAGTTTCGAGGTAGGCAAGGACATCTACATCGTTTTGAGTTGGTACATGAAGAGGAATTGTTTAACATTTGCTTCTATGAGATGTTTTGCGAAGTATGAGCAAAATATGGGAGAGCGAAGTGCAACGAGTGAACCTCATAGAAGCTGTTAGGCGAGGGTGATTTTTCTGTAATGTAATGGAATAAAAATCAAGTGCAATATCCCTTTACGTCTACTTTTTGTTTTTGTTGACTTTGTGTATTATAGATGATTTTCAGAATAAACCAAAATTTTTTTTGCGAGCGCTAACGAGCTTTTGGGGGGAGAAAAAATCCTACGAGAGTCGGATAAAATTATAACAATAAATACGTTTTATCTTCTATTGTAAATATGTTGCATTTATTTCATATAGAGTCAAGTAAATTAATTAACTCATTATTTCAATCAAAATGGCATATAGTTTTTATATCTAATAATCAAATTCATTCAAAAACTTCTTTATAATCATTTGAATAACTATATTTTGCTAATATGTTTGCTCATGCAGAAACTCAAATAATATTTTTTCAATGTAATAAATATTTTTTATCTTTTAAATATCAAATATAATTGAATAGTTTTTTATAATCTCATCAATTTATATAAATATATTTTGAATCTAAAATTTGATTATCTAAGTTTTTTATATTTCACAAAATTATGTTATATTTTTTTCATAAAAATTTTTCTAAATTATTGCTAATCTTTTCTGTATTCCAATCTTTATCATATCAAGCAAATGGAATATATAAAATATTATCTTCTCATTCTATATAATCAGATAATATAGTATTATAAAAATTTAAGTTATTATCACAATATTCTGAAGTTGATCATCAATGTAATATTATTTTATTCTCAAAATCAAAAGTATTTATCACTTTTAACAATTGCTCAAAATCAATTTTATTAAGAAAATGTTTTATTTCTTTTATGATTAAATATTTTTTAGAAGAGTGTATAGAATTTTCTAAAATAGATAATCAAAATTTATTTCTCAATGAATTATTTTCTGCTATATTAGGATCTGTCGTTCAGATAATTTTATCAAAAACATCAAAAGTGTAATCTGATAAAACTACATAATAAATTATTTTTTTCTGAATTAAACTTTTTTCTAATCCTGAAAAAAAAGGTTTATTCCTTAAAAAACCATATAAACAATGAATGTCATTAGCATCTACTATTTTACTTCATTCATACATAATAGTAATACCTTTATTTATCAATTCTTGTTTTACAGATTCTTCTAAGTTTCTGTTTAATCAATCAGGTTTTAATAGAATAAAATTTAAATACTTTTTCATATTGTTTTTAAAATAAAATTTAAAATATTTTCTATTGAATCATTTCAATTTAGATAGAATTTTTTTATTATGATTAATATTTTCTAAATAATAATTATTATATTCATTAAAATCATATTTATAAAATAACTCTGGAGTATTATTTTTTCTAAAAATATCATTATCTAATCTACTAATTCTAGTATCATTATTAATATTTATAATAAAAATAAAATCTATTTTGTCTATTTTTGTTTTATATTCTTCATCACTAATAGCACCTAAATAATTTAATTTATCAATTTTTCATTTAGCATAAGCAAATCATAATAAACTATAAATAGTTCTATCAAATATATAAACTTTATTTTTATCTAAATTTAAGTTTCTTTCTAATTCAACATCCAAAAAATAATTAAATGTTTTTTTAAAGTCTAGTTCTGATTTAAAATCTAAATTAAAGGCTTCTTTATTTTTTATTCTTGGTGTATGTTCCTCAATAAAAATTCAATTTAATTTTTCAGCTAATAATTTTCATATTGTTGTTTTTCAAGAGCATATTCATCATTCTAATCATATTATCATATTTTAAATATCATTATTTAAATAAAAGTCTATAAAGTTCTCTAATGCATTTCATCATATTAAAAATTGTTTTCAATATTTGTTAAAATTGTTAATTCTATATTTTTGTAATAATGGTTTATCAGATAAATTAACTGTTAGCCAAAATAATTTTAAAATAAACAAATAATCATAATTTCATGAGTAATTAAATAATTTTAATATTTTATCAATATTATTAACATCTAATTTATAATATTGACTTAATTCAGTTCAAGCTCTAGGAACCTCAATTTGTGTGAATAAAAAGGATAATTTATCTGTATTTATTGGTCATATAAGAGAATTTTCAAAATCAATTATTCAGCTGTCTAAAATATTAAAAGGATTAAAATCTCAGTGAGTTAATTCTCACTTTTGTTTACTTCATAAAATACTAACTATTTTAGTTTTTATTTCATTTGCAAGATCATACAATTCTTTATCTAAAAAAAATTCTTTTAAAAAATACTCAACATTAAATGATATTAAAATCTCATCTATATTTATAGTTTTATCACCTATACTTTTTTGTCTAATAAAATACTCATTACAAATATTTAACATATTTTCAAATACTAACTCAAATTCATCTTTATTAGATATGTTATTATTGAGTTTTTTTCAAAAATGTTCATTTCAAATACTGGATTCTTTTATATACAAAAAATTATTTTGTATAGAGGAGTCTAAAATTTTAGGTACCCTAAATCAATATTTCTCAAATAATAAATGATAATACAATTCATGAGCTAAAATTTCCATCAATCCTACTCTATAATAATTTACACTATCTCTTAATAATAAAGTTCAATTTCTTCTTTCTTTTATTATTTTTAATTCATTAGAATCTAATAAATATAATTCACAAAGAGATTTTTTAATATCTAATTTATTCATAATAATAAATCATTAAGAGAATAAATTCTATTTATTTTATCAATATTATTTATATTAAATCATTCTTTTTCTAATCTTTTTAATTCTTTTTCTCAGTTCCATAGTTTATCCAATAAAAATACATCAATATTATCATTATTATTTTTAACATCTAAACAATTATATAATGCATCATCTATAAATATATTTATTCATAGCTCTTTACAAACAGAGGACTTATTCATTCAAATATAAATATCATTATCTAATCAAAACTTTCTAAATAATATTTTAGTTATATTTTTTGTATCATAATCGTGATATAAAAATCTACTTGTTATAAAATTTATTTGATAGTTTTTATTTTCTAACCTTTTAATAATATCTATATTTTCTTGTAATAATGGTACTTTACTATAAATATCAGACTTCTTATAAATATCTTTTAACTCATCGAAAGATATTCCCCATATTTGATTTAAATGCCAAAAATCAATATCTGTATTTTTAATTTTTTTTCAAGTATAAAAATTTAATTCATCTATTATAAATGAAATAAAATCATTCATTACATCATCTATATCAATTCATATTTTTTTCATATTTTACATTTTTTTAGGAAATCCAGATATTGGCTCTCAATTAGCATATTTTGGAAACATTATATATTTTGAAATATCTTTATTTTTATTTAATAATGTAACTATTCTTTCTACTCAAGTAGCAAATCATCCATGAGGAGGGCATCAATTAGATAATGCCTCTATATACCAAGAATAATATTTTTCAATATATTCATCAGAGTATCAAATAAGTTTTAACATTTTATATTGCAACAATGGATCATTTATCCTAATATCTCAACCAGCAACTTCTTGTCAATTAAATATTAAATCATAATTATCTCACCTAACAGATAATGGATCTTTCTCTAATAACTCTAAATCTTCGTCAAGAGGTTTTGAAACTATATGATGACTTGGCTGAATTTTTCAATTTGATACTTCAAATATGGGACTCTGAATTACCCAACATAGTGAATATTCTTTTCATTCTAAAATTGGTTTTTCTGTTCAAAATTTACTCATTGCTTCTTGATAAGTAAAGACTGGAATATTTCAATCCAAATTTATTCACTTTAATTTAAATAATTCTTTTATTAAATTTTCTAATATTAATCTAATATCTTTAGATTTCATATTTGCAACTTCAACATCCATTTGAGTAAATTCAATTTTTTTAAACTCACTATCAGCATCTCTTCTAAAACATCTAGCAATTTGAAAATATTTTTGAACTCCAGATAAAATAGATAATTGTTTGTAAACTTGAGGGGATTGTGGTAAAGAATATGCTCATCATAATTTTTCATCATAAACTAAAAAACTTTCATCAGCATATTCACTAAATACCGGTCATAGAATAGGTGTTTCAATTTCTATAAATCAGTTATTTTCAAAATATCTTCTAATATTTTTTATAATATTTTCTCTTTCTTTTATTGCATCAAAAATTCATTCTTGTCTATAATGAATATATTTATATCTTCTTTGTTCATCCTGTCATACTAAATTTATTTGATTATCATTAATAAATTCATCATTAATAGATATTCAATTTACTTTTAATCACTTAATTTCTCAATCTTGAGTAATTATTGAAACATTAGAATTTAATAGACTTCTAAGTAATACTATATCATCATCTTTTAAATTTTTTTTATTTAAAAAGATTTTTTGAGTTCAATACTGATTTGTTAAATAAAAATATAAATAATTTTCATCCCATTCTATTCTTGATATAAATCATGAGACTTCTTGATCTTTTAGTATTGAATTAATTTGTAATCGATAACATATTATTAAATTATCAAATTTTTGTGATAATTCTTTTTTTTCTCTATCTTGTAATATTAATCTTTCTTCTAAAGATTTATATTGCATATTATCACAAATTAAAAAATAAAATTATTTATATTTTTTAGAGCAAGTTCTTCATCAATGGGCTTAGGTGGAGTTTTCATATATAAAGCTGATACATTTTCAAGTATTCAATAATTTTCTAAATCCAATGACTTTTTTACATATCTTACTACATCAAGCATAGATCAAGCAAAATTTGGACTATCTTCAACTTCCATTTCTACTTTTATATTAAATGGTGCATTTCAAAAATTTCTTCATTCATAATTTATTTTACAAGTTTTTCTATCTCACATATTTTCTACATAAGAAACATTAATGGAAGTAGGAACATGAATATTATCAAAATTTGAAACAGCATTTTTTTTAGATTTATGTTTACTTTCTCCCCTATACATTAAATTTAAAAAATCTGTATTTCATGCATAATTAATTTGATACATTTTATCTAAAAATAAATTATCCCTTATATTAAAAATTTTATTAATATACCTATTAAGAATAGATCATCATAGTTGACTTTTAATATCGTCTCAAACCAATATAGATTTTTTACTGATATATTGTCAAGAGTTTATAATTTTTGAAGGCATTCAATTTATAAAAGATAATCCTAATTTATTAATTATCAAATCTGCATAATAATGAGAGGCTTTATCAGATCAAGTAGGAAGCATATTTATAAAAACTTCTGCTCATGATGTTTTTATTTCTTCAATAAACAATAACTCATTAAACTCTATATTATCAATAGGATTTACTAAATGAATTGTCTTATCAAAGACACCATCTAATGTATTTCATAATATAACTTTAACTCATGAAATATTTTCAACTTTTTTAATAGTATAAGCATTGTTTGGAGACTCATAAATAGCTAAATTCAAATCTTTTCAAACTTTATTTTTTCCTATATCAATTGCACATACAACATCAATATCGCTAATTTTATATCAAAAAACTTCTTTATGAGAATTTTCTTTATAGTATTGTATTCATTCAACTATTGATTTTGCACAATTTCAAATTCAAATTAATCAGATTTTAATTTTATTCATATAAATTTGGGTTAAATCTTAAAATAGGATTATAGTTTAAAAGTCATTCATGAATATGAGTAATTGATTTTAAATTAATGTTTACAATTTCATTAACTGTATTCGTATTATCTTTTATATCTCAAACTATTTTTACTAAAACCTCATGTGGATTATTTATATTATCTCAAACTTTTGCAACTATATTTACATAATTCTCATATCATAATTGTAAATAAATTTCTTCTGAAATCTTTCATGCGATATAATTAAATAATTTTCAACCATGGTATATTGGATTTTTTCAAGAAAATGCTTCAATATTACTTTCTCTTACGATTGAAATTATTCAATTATACTTATTTCAACGACCAACTACCCCGTAATCTCAAGTATCTAATGCTGATCAAAAAGGTACCATATATACAATATCTCATTCATCACGATTATTGATAAAAATATTATTTACAGAGAAATTTAAATCATTTAATTTTAAATAATTTTCTAATTGATTTTTTAAATCCTTATTAATAATTTCTATATTTTTATAATAAAATTCTTTATTGGGAGTTAATTTAGCTAAAAATGGTATACAAACTGTGATATCAATATCATTTAATATTCTATTTGCAAGTACTTTTACATCATATCCAGTAAAAGGAAAATTATTTTTAAATTTAAATCAATTAATATAATTTTCCAAAAAAATAACTATTTTTTCCAGTCAAGATAGTGGAGAATAAGCAGAACAAATAACACTATCATTTGATCTTAATTTATTATTTGAATCTTGAACTTCTTGAGTATTTTTAGGTTGATACCAATTTTTTGGTCTTCCAGCTCAAATTCAATCATTAACATCAACTATTAAATCAATATAATTTAATATATCCAAATTTTTAAATATTTTAGTGAAAACTTGAAATACACTATCCTTAAAAATTGAATAAATTGGTATATCTTCATTTTCTATCCTTTGGGTTACTTTTCAAAATAAGTAACATCTTATAGGTTTTATAATTTTATAATCTCAAAATTTTACTTCTGATTTCGCCCCAGACAAAAGAACTTTATCAACCCAATGGTTTGGAATATATCAATATTTAGATTTTGTATAATTTGAATAATTAATAACAAAAATTTCAGCTATTAAATCTGATAATGTATCTGGATGTCAAATTCATTTTCTTTCTATAAACTCATAATCTTCTTTGTTTATAGATTTATAATAGTTATCAAGTATTTTAATCATAAAAATATATTAAAAAAATAAAATTATTGACTTTATACTAATTTTTGTTTTAAATTCAACTTTTTTCTAAAAATCATTTTTCCTTATTCCTTTTTTCTCCCCTCAAAATTGCCCAATAGGGCAAAAAAAGTTTTTGGTTTCACTGACACTTTCAGTATTCAAGATGATATTCTCTAAAACAAAAAGTAGATGTCGTCTAACGGTTTGCGGCTTGGCGTAGTGGCGGATTTTTAGCACAAAAGTTCAATCGAAGAACTGCACTTGAACCTACCACAAAACTGTCATACGAAGCACTGAACCCGCCATTACGCCAAACCGCTGTTAGGTGCTGCCCTTCTTTTCTGTCGTGTTGTTGTCTGTCCATTTTACTGCTGTCTTGGTGCGTTGGCTTGGTGGCTCTTTTGGATTTTTTAGCGTTGGTCTGTGCGGTTGCAAAAAATACAAATGTGCCACCAAATGCGTTGGCTAATTGTCGAACTTTATTTTTACTGTTTTGTCGTTTACTATATTGTCAATGCTTTGGTTTAAGATTTCTTTGAGTTGTTTCGCTGTCTTGTCCAGTTCGTAAATACCTGCTTGTTCGTTGTATTCATTGTCTTTGGTTAAGAAGTTGGTCAATGTAAAAGTGTCTGCATTGTAGGTTAGTTCTACGTTGTGATAAAGTTTTGCAATTTCGGCTTGTTTGGTTTTGTCAAACTTTGGAAAAGGTATAATTTCCCAATATTTCTGTGCTAAACTACCACCGTTTCCACCAACTGCATAAAGGTCAATTAGTCCTTTGCTACGCAAATAGTCCAAGCAACATTTTACGAATATTGCTTTGTTTACATCGTGTTCTTTTTGTTGTATTGTAATTCCGTGAATATTTGTAATTGCTCGTGCTTGTGCTTCTATTATAACTATGGAACGTCCTTTCTCAAAACCTTCTGCACCGAAAATTAAATCACCTTTTTGTAAAGTCTTTAAATCATTTTGGTTTCCCAAATATTCAATTGTATCAACTGTTCCATATTTTGATAAAAATTTTGGTAGCATTAGCGTATAGAAATTTGAGTATTTCTTTTTAGAATATACACTTTCTCCAATATTAGATACTTGTAAATTTTGTCCACGAGAAAGAGTAAAACCTAAATCAGAAATAGTTTGATAACCGTTCTTATAGTTTTGAATTTCAAAAACTATCTTTTTAAAATTCTTTCTGTAAAGGTTTGTGTCTAATCTACCAACTTCTTCTAATTCCCTTAATCTCGGCAACTCAAAACTAAACTTGTTTGGTCCTTGATTGCTTAAAAGTTCAGTTTCAATTGAGTTTAAAATTGCTTCGTGTCGTTCCTTGATTAGCTTTTCTTTATTGATTATCGCTTGTGTTAATACTTCAATAAAGTTGATTACATTTTCAGCATCTTTATTTGGCATAGGAATTTTGCAGTCTAAAAACAAAGTTTTAGCGTGGCGAATGGTAGCACCTTTTGGAACCATAAAATCCAATTGCTCTCTGAAAATATTATGTTTGATAAATGCTAATAAATAGTATTTCTTTTCGGTTACTGGCAATTTATAAATAGCACCTGAAAGCATAAAGTTTGGGTAGTCTTTGTCCAAAATTACTACTTCGCCAATATTGCTGTCTTTTGAAATTATAAGGTCGCCTTGTTTCAAATTCATTTTCACAAATGAATTTGGCATAATTGGCAAAGCAGTTTCAGTTGTGATTTCTGGTAAAAATGTATGAGATTGTAATGCTCTTGTTCTTATGAAATAGTGCGTTGATTGTCCAATGTAATTTAATGAGCCAACTTCTACGCCCAAATCTTTTCTTTGTAAATCTCTTTTCAAAAAGTCTTTTACAAAAAGGAAGTTTTCGTTTGGCATTATCAAGTCCATATACTGTGAAGACGACAATGTGTAGTCTTTATCAACAATAGAATTGAAAGATATTGAATTAGGTATTTTTATATATGCGTTACTCATAATTACTTAACCTTTATAAAAACATCCTGTAATGATTTCTCTTGTTTCAAACACCATTTCTTAAATTCCGAAACCGTGTCTGTAAATTCTTCGTCAAGCAAAGCACGTCCTTCACTATCAATTTCAATTTCAAAGTTTTCGTAATTGATTTTATAATTTGGTGAAAAGAATTTTACTCGTTTACTTGTTTTCACTTCGTAGCCAACTTTTTCAATGCCTTTAAAATACACTTCATAGTTCTGTGCTTTTAGCTTTGTGAGTTCTTTTTCATTGGGTTTGTATGCAACAATGATTGAAGTGTTTACACCTGTTTCCGCAAATACATTGGCTGGCAAATCAAAAATAGCTACAATTCTCATTTTGTCCATCAGCCATTTTCTTGCAATTTTATGGCTATCAATACTCGCAATAGAATTAGAAATTACAATTCCCATTCTTCCGTTTTCTTTCAAAATGCGGTAAGCATTTTCAAGAAAAACAATACCTAAATCAATTTTACTCGCTTGTTTTTCGGCTTTTTTCTTTTTGCCTTCCGCTGGTTCTTCTCCTTTGTTACTGTATAAATGCCAAAGTTCATAGCATTGTATCATTTCAAGGTCTTTGTCGTCTTTTGGCACAAATGCTCTGTCTTCTCCAAATGGCGGATTGGTGAGAACAACATCAAATTTTTTCAATTGATTTTCGTCTGGTCGGTTGTCCCAATTTCCTTTTTGGTTCATACTCGGCACGAGTTCCAATACTTCGCCTTTGTGGTCAAATTTTGAAAGCAAAGAACCGTAACCTGCCTGTGCTTTTATTTTTGCGTTTCCGTCTCCATTCAACAACATATTTAAAGTAGCAAGCATTACCATTTGCTCGTCTATGTCCATTCCGAAAATATTGTTGTCGTCTAATTTGCTATTTGAGTTTACATAAGAAACCGAAAGAAAATCAGCAATACCAACTGTTGGGTCAATAACGGTTTCTCCATTTCTTGGATTTACAATGCTTACTAAAAAGTCAATTAATGGTAATGGCGTAACAAATTGTGCGTTTGCATCTTTTGAAAATGGTGTTGCAAATTTGTAAAATACTAATTGGTAAAGGTCTGTTTTATGGGAACGAACAAAAGAGTAATCTTGAAATTGATATACAACTTCAATAAGAACTTTAATGTGATTTTCGTTTTTTGAATTTAGTGGGTTGTCTTTTAAAATACGATAGTATGTTCCTGATGCTTCATCTCTTAAATCGTTGTTCCTTGTTATAAATGCTTGTAGAGGTTTATCTGCAAGAGTTTTAAAGTTTCTTTCTTCTTCTGTGATGTAGAAATCTAAAAAACGGCTTGCCGTTTTTTCATTTCTTTTTTCGTCATAGATTTTTAGAGAAAGGATTTGAATTAAAATTTCAAATCCTTTTTGGTTTACCATTCCTACTTTGTCCATTGTTCGCAGAATGCTACTCATAGCATCGTTAATTTGCGTTGAATGCACACCTGAAATAATATCTAATTCTTTTATTCCACGTTTGGAACGGTCAATAGTTTTGGCTTCTGTCCATTCTAAAACATCGTCAAAACTTGGAATATTTATGTAAGGGTCGGGAAGATGCAAAGCCAATTCTTTGGTTTTACTGTCTTCGCCTTTTGTATTAAATTCTTCGCTGTATCGTAAAAACTTGTTGTTGTGTTTACGGAATAAATAAAGTCTTTCTGTATCGTATAAAACTGCTAAGCAAAACGGTCGTCTGCTTTCGTTTAGGTAGGCTTTGAGTTGTTTGTCCCAAACATCCGCAATGTTTTTGTTGTCTTCTTTTTTGAATTCCAACGAAACTATTAAATGTTCACGTAGCCATTCTAAACTTTCGTTGTTTCCGTTTTCGTGATAGTCTTTGTATTTGTCAAACCAAGTAATGTCGTCAAAAATTGCTCCGTCAAGTTTTAAAGGTGCTGAAGATTTATTTCCTTTTGGAAAATGAACTTCTGTCCCGATATAATCTTTTGCAAAAAGTCCTGATTGTATAATTGAATATAGAAACTGCCACTTGTAATATTGCTCGTTTTTAGTTCCGTTCTTCTTTTTGAAGTTGGTCTTTTTATTGAAAGTCAAATGCTCTTGAATGAAACAGTCAAACTCTGCTACATTTTCATATTTGCTGTCAAATTCTTGTTTTGCTTCTGTAAAAGTCATTTATAAATTCTGTTATTTATTAAGGTCGTAAAGTTAAGTTTTTAAAAGTGTTTTTGTCCCTAAAGTTGCCTTCAAATTGTCAACCGTCTGCTTGTCGGGTGGTGGGTGGGCTTTGGGTGCGGTTGGGTAAAATTAAATGTGCTGCAAAAGCGTTGGCTTGTGTGTCGGCTTGCAGCTCTTTTAATTTTACGAAGCGTTGGCATTTTGTCTGTCGTTTTACTGTTCGTTTGTTGTCGGTTGTGTCGTCTTTTAGGGTTGCACCTAACGTTCCTGCATAAGCGATGTTTGGCGGCGGTATAATTTGCGCGTTAGCGCTCACCGCCGCCAAACATGGGCGGAGCGGAACGCAGTGGAGCGTAGCCGCTTATGCAGTGTTGTACGATGTGCATTTTTTATCTTCTTCC
>JBHEKU010000345.1:0-2632 GCA_041859205.1 Ignavibacteria bacterium
TTAAAAATCCTAATTTTTTTAAAACTTGTACTATCATTATTAGCATTCTCAACTAACTTTCTGTACAATACTGTATTTTTTTTCCTAATTAATACTTTATAATCTAAATATTTTTTTGGTCTTTGTGAAATATAGCCATAACTAATCAGTAAATCAACAGTCTTACTATCTAGAGATAAATAATTATCAGAATCTATCCAAAACAAAAAAATAGTGAAACTAGGAATATCTAATCCATACCAATTATTTAACTCTTTAAATGCACTCTTAAGCTGTATATTAAGCTTCAAAGATTTTTCAGATATAGAATTTAAAATATCCCATATATATCTCTGAATTATATTAGGTCTTACTCCAATTTGTTTAAAAGTTATAGGAGCTGGACAACCACTAAAATCTATGTTCTTATACACAGGTAAGTTTTTATCTCCAAGTGATAAAAAGACCATATTTATCATTTTCTCTCTTAGGGATTCATTATTGTCTAGTCTTTTATCATTTATCCATGAAAAAACTTGAATTGGGTCAAGCATTTTTTCTTCACCAATTTCATTTTCACTATGAGGATTGAAAAGCCAATTACCTTGTTCTATACTTAAAGATAAAGAATGAAGTTTATTATACAATTCTTTAGGAAACTGCTCAGGGTTCTTCCTAAATTTTTGAGCTAAGATATTTCTTAGAATATAATAAACTTCATACCACTTTTTATTTCTTTCTACTTTAGGCATATGTTGCTTAATTTAATTTAACATTAATAAGTGGAATTAATAATTTCTGTTGTAGCTAGAATCAATAATGATACATACACATATAAAAATAAATAATATCAAGTTATAAAAAATACACTCTTAATTTTTAATATTAACAAAGGTATAGAGTCTAATTGAATTACCATCCATTTAAAAACAAAATGTAATAACTAAAGCTCATTTGGCACATAATAATTACTTACATCTTTAATATGAATTATTTCAATTTCCTCAGATAAATCAAATTGCTTCCTTAAAAAACTACCATCAAGATTTGGGTCTTGAAAGTATATTTTTTTTAACTTCCCTCTCTCTTTTAATGAACTAAAAATTTGCTTATCAATATTTCTATTAAAAAAAGGGAATGAGTACCCAATAACTACCAAAACATCAGAATCCTTAATAATTTGTTTAGCAATTTCTACTCTTTTTCTTATATAATAATCAAATTCAGTATTGTGTTCCCAAGCAAATGAAATTAAATAGTTCTTACTATCAAAAGAGAAATAACTTTTTATTAATTCATTAATACTAATAGGCTTTTGATTAATAAAATCATTAAATATATATTGTACTTTTTCCTGCATATAATATCCAGCAACTCCATTTAGATGAACCATTGTATATTCATTCATATCTGCTGAATCATGATTAACATGAAATTCCTTCCCAATAGAAGGATAATATGTTATGAAAGGTGGAGTATGTCCAGTTGCCCCTCCAGGAAGAAAGTCAAATTTTTCACTACCAAAAACCTCACTATTAAGTTGGAATTGACAGTCATAATTCCAACTTAAAATTTTAACATTTGATGGAAAGATAGTAGTATTCATAATACTAGTAAAAAAAGGTAGTACTCTATCATCTAGTCTATTATTTATTAGCTGTTCAAAATCAAAATAAAAAGAAAGAGCTTGTTTGAATTTAGATAAGTTGGACTTTTCTTTCAAAAAAAGAAATTTTGCAAAAGTATCTGGTGTTCCAAATTTCTTTGACCCCTCTGCAATCCATATAAGTGATTCAGCTAATAAATTCACATAAATTTTAAATTTTGGTTCAATTAAGGAGTTTGCTTTTAAGTTTTCTGCAAATTCAATTAACTTAACAGCTATGCCTTCTTCCCCCTTAACCATTGGTAGTGCTTTTGCACTAGCCCCAGCCCCTATTAAATAGGTGACTTTATATTCTGATGTTGCAAATCTATCCATTTTTAGGTGTTAATTTGTATTGTCAAGATACCAATGAAATCTGGTATAATCCTCCTTTAATTTACTAGTTCCCACTAGTTCAAAATTGCAGTTTAGTTTAAAATCAGATAATCCATTTTTTAACATTTTGGTTAAATTTTGATTTATACTATCTTTAGCTTCTTGACCATTTGGGTCATTTGGGTCTTCATCATAGTAAAATATTATTATACTTTTAGCTTTTGAAACTTGAGACTTTGAAATCTTTAAAAATAAATTGTAGAAATAATTAAAATCAGTTTCTCCTAGAGAGTACCCAAAAAAGAAAAAGTTAGAATAGTTTTCATAAAATTTGTTGATAATACTGGTATTTTGACCATAAGATTCATTAGTAGATTTTTGAATGAAAAAATGGTCTTCAGGAATTTTACTATTAATATCTTCTACTCCAAAAATTATATCTTCTGAAAGAGTATTGTGAATATTTATTTGATTAACCTTTGAATAACTAATCTTTAACTCACTACAGATATTATAAAAAGTATTAGTGTAATTGAAATTAATTACTTCAAATGAATCTAAATATTGGAAAATACTAATTAAAGACATTATTTCAGAACTACATTGAATACTGGACTCTTTAATTATTCTAGTAAGATACTCTCTTAGTGCTGATACTAAGCTCCTAAATTG
>JBHEKU010000202.1:0-2589 GCA_041859205.1 Ignavibacteria bacterium
GCATTCGCGAAGTATAATCTTACTTATCTTGATGATGATAAGACCTATGAAGTAGATGCTATATGCGGAGCTTTTATGTTCATTCCAAAAACTGTTTTAGACAAAGTGGGATATTTCGATGAAGATTATTTTATGTACGGTGAGGATTTAGATCTTTGCTACAGAATAAAAAAAGCAGGCTACAAAATTTTTTATTATCCAGAAGTTACTACAATACATTTCAAAGGTGAAAGTACCAAAAAAACTCATCTCTCTTACGTAAATAATTTTTACGGAGCTATGAGGATTTTTGTCAGAAAAAATTTTACCGGATATTCCAGGATTTTATCGGGTATTTTACAACTAGGAATTTTTTACCGTTCAGGAATATCATATTTTACACGGATTTTGTCTTTTCTGTTTTTACCTGTAATCGATACTTTTTTTTTATTTGCCGCTGCAATCATTTCCGTAAAACTGCGGTTCAATATTTTTCCCAATCGTCAGTATTTTTTTATAATTTCAGTATATGTTTTAATTTGGCTTCTGCTGCTTACTATTCAGGGAATTTATTCTAAAAAAAATATATTCTCTTTCAAGAAAACTTTTTACGCAATAATAATCGGATTTTTTGTTAACTCTTCTATTACTTACTTCTTCAAGGAATATGCATTTTCAAGAGAAGTAATATTAACTTCTACGGTGTTAGGAGTTGCAGGACTTATTGGCTGGAGATTCATTGGTAAGTTGATTGGATTCTTCAAGTCGAAGAATATTCTTTTAACTAAAGTAAATCTTCTTGTGGTTTCTGATTCGCGTTTAAAATCCGATGTAGAAGATAATTTGATATCAAAATATAATATTATGTATTATTCTGATATACTTGTCAAAGATACAATTGATGAATTGCAGGAAATAATACAGTTGAAAAATATTCATGAAGTCATTTTTTCCGGAACTAAATTCACTAATCTAGAAATTTTAAATCTGATGTGGTCATTTAGAAACCGCAATGTCAGGTTTAAAATTGTACCTTCTGATAAAGAATTAATTCTTTCAAAAATTAATTTAAACGCACTCGATAACCTCGCTTTAATTGAAATTGAATATAATATTAACAATAAATTGAATATATTTTTAAAGAGGTTATTCGATATTTTGGTTTCAATTGTACTTATATTTACCGTTTATCCTGTATTGTTAATTATGAAATATATTCTCAAGACAAAACTTTCGAAGTATATTTCAAAATTACTCTTACTTCCTAAAGTTTTTACAGGTGAGTATTCATTTGTGGGAAACCCAATATGGATGAATTATGATACCAAAGATTATATAGGGAAAAAAGGATTAACCGGATTGGTACAGTTAAATTACTATGAGAATATTTCTGGCGAAGAACTAATGAACTATAATCTTTTTTATGCAAAGAATCAGTCATTAGCACTTGATATTGAAATACTGTTGAAAACCTTTTTCTCTATTTTTAAAAAGTAAATAAATTAAATAATATTTTATGGCTGCAAATACCATGCTTGAGTTTGAACGTCCTATTGTTGAAATGGAACAGAAGATTGATGAACTACGTAAAATGTCAGATACACTGGATTTATCTATAGAAATAAGCAAGCTTGAGATCAGATTGAAAGAAGCTAGAAAAAAAATATTTAGTTCGCTAACACCATGGCAAATAGTTCAGCTTGCCCGTCATCCGGAAAGACCATATACATTAGATTACATATATTTGATGACAGATAATTTTATTGAGCTGCACGGCGACAGACATTTCGGAGATGATAATGCTGTCGTTGGCGGATTTGCATCCATCAATGATCAGACAGTAATGATAATCGGTCAGCAAAAAGGTCGTGATACGAAATCAAATATTTACAGAAATTTCGGAATGCCGAATCCTGAAGGTTACAGAAAAGCATTGCGCCTTATGAAGCTTGCCGAAAAATTTAATAAACCGGTCATAACTTTAATTGATACTCCGGGGGCTTTTCCCGGAATCGAAGCAGAAGAAAGAGGTCAGGCAGAGGCAATAGCGAGAAATATTTTTGAAATGACAAAGCTTCAGGTTCCTATTATAGTTGTTATCATCGGAGAAGGAGCTTCAGGCGGCGCATTGGGAATGGGGGTTGGAGATAGAGTTCTTATGCTACAATACTGTTGGTACTCTGTAATTTCACCGGAGTCATGCTCACAGATTTTATGGCGCAGCTGGGATTTTAAAGAACAGGCCGCGGAATCACTTAAGCTTACATCACAGGATATGCTTGATTTGAAAATTATCGACAGAATAATTGAAGAGCCTGAAGGCGGCGCGCATAGAGATCATAATCAGGCAGCACAAATTTTAAAAGCAGCATTGCTTGAAGAGATTGAGTTGGTGTCAAAAATTAAAAAAGATAAGCTTCTTGATAACCGAGTTAAGAAGTTCGGTGATATGGGATTTTTCAAAGATTAAAATTCAAAACCATAAAACAAATTTAAAGCCCGGTATTTAAAACATCGGGCTTTTTGCATTTAATACCGATATTTTTAACTTAAATCCCACATTCGTCCCTCACCTCGTTACGAAGTGGCACATCCCGCTTTAGCGGGGCT
>JBHEKU010000288.1:0-2685 GCA_041859205.1 Ignavibacteria bacterium
TATCATGATAATGTTAAAAAAATCTTAAGCCAAATTTATATTCACTATTAATGTTAAATCACAAAAATAATTTATTGTGACTTCAATAAAATATTTATTGTATGATATGGAAGAAACTGAATTGCTTTTAAGAAATAGATGATAATTAAAAATATTCAATCAAATAAAGAAACTTCCCAAATGTTTTTATAATATTCAGTGACATCTGATTGCTGGATAGAAATAAACATATATTTTTCGGTAATTGCTTCAATGGCCTTCCACCGTTTAGAGGGAATTCTTAGCGCTTCTGAAAACCCATCACTTCCAAGCTGTTTATGGATTCCATCGTAAACCAAAAAATCGTCATAAACTTTAAGTTCTGGCAGGAAGAGTATGTTTACTAAGTAATAAAGTGTTAATATACTTGATACTTGATTACTAAGTATTCTTAAATAGGAATCATTTTGAAAAATTCCAATTCGTTCTTTTTTATATTCTGGTAGGGACTGAAAATGAGGACGATATCCATCATACTTAGCATTAGATAAATTGTGTATCTCCTCAAAGGTTATAATTCTATTAAAGTCATCAGCAATTAAACTATTATTAAAAACAAACGATATTTGTCTTTCAGCTATCCATTCTTCATCTACTAGCGATGAATATTTCCCGTAATGCGCGGTGATGCCAAGTAATTCTAAAGAGGTGCGTATTTTGACATCTGAGCCATGTTTTTTTTCTAAGAATATTCCACTTATCATTTCATTATAGATGGTGTAATCAAGTTTTGCTTTATCAAAGACAATATGGAGGAACATCGAACATTGTTTTTGTTTAATGATATCGGGCTCTTTTCCAATCCAATTTAGATCACATCCCATGTAAAAACCGTATATAAGTATTATGAAAAGAAATCAAGCATATTTAATAAATTCTAATTACTGACCCATGATAATAAATGAAAAAGCACTTAAAATATATTTAGTTAAGTCAGAGAAATCAATTAAGAAAAATATAATCTGAAAAGATCCCGCTTGTTCGCGGGACTAGATTTCATTTACATCTGGTTCCGGTAGCTCAAACTTCTTTAACTCTTCACCTTTCTTGCTCAACGAAATACTTGTGTAGTATCTCATGGTGGTATCAATCTTTTTATGACCGACAAGTTTTGAAACAGGGGCTATATCGATAATCACTATCGTTAACTCATGCTACTATTTCAGCTATTTATGTACATAAATGACCTGCTGCTATTAGCTCAGTAGGTATAAAATAATTGTGTCATTTCAAATAAGCCTTGTAGTTCATGGCTTTAATATTGTCTGAATATTGAATTTCAGTTCCGTTGTAAAGTATGTAACCGCTTTGGTTTTTCTTCATCATCAAACCTTCTATTGCTTTGGCCATCGAGGGTTTAAAGGTCTCTGAATATTTTATTTCTATAAAATCACGAGATGATTTTTTATCGACTATTAGGTCAATCTCAACGCCATGATTTGTCCGTAAAAAATATAATTGATGCTTATCGTTTTGATGCTTAATCTTTTTTTGAATTTCAGATACTATGTAGTTCTCAAATATTGATCCACATAATGGACCGCTCTCAAATTGTTTTTTATCCTCAATACCAGTTATGAACGAAACCAGTCCAGTGTCATAAAAATATATTTTAGGAGCTTTAGTAATTCGTTTACCGAAATTCTCATAAAAAGGAGGTAGTAAAAAAACAATGTAAGATGTCTCTAAAATTGAGATCCAGCGCTTAACTGTAGCAACAGTCACTCCAATTTCTTTGGCAAGCTCTGACATATTTAATAATTGGGCTGTTCTTGCTGCTAATAGCTGTATCAGTCTGTTGAAGTCTCTAAGATCACCAACTTCTCCGATTGAACGAATATCCTTATCTAAATAAGTTGAGATATAGGAAGAATACCAATCTTCAGAACCTTCATACTTTCTCATTACATTTTCGGGATAAGACCCTTTATATATTGAATCATCGATAACGTTTTTAGGAATCTCAGCGAATTCAAATGGTAATAAATTAAGTAACCCTATTCTACCCGCAAGGCTTTCAGAAATATTCTTCATCAGTAGAAATTGTGCTGAGCCAGTTACAATATATTTTCCATAGTTAGCTCTGTCATCGTCAACTGCGATTTTAATATAATTGAAAATCTCCGGTACTTTATGAGCTTCATCAAAGATTACTTTGGAATTGTTGATTCTCATAAACTTTTCCGGATCATCTAAGAACAGGTCCTTCATTCTGTAATCATCAAATGTTATGTACTTATATTTATCGCCTAGTAGGTTTTTAAGCATAGAAGATTTGCCGGATTGTCTTGGTCCTGTAATACCAACTACCGGAAATAGCTTTAAGTATTTTTTTACTACGGTTTCGAGTTTTCTGTTTACGTATTTCATATTCGTGCAATTATGTTATTACACTATAAAAATACACAAGCAAGATGTTATTTCAAAGCTAATAAAAAAGAATGTTTTATTGTGACATTATCTACTACAAAAAATCTGACATGCTGCTTGTAAAGCATCAGGTCAAAAATAGGTTGTATTTCTACAACCTATAATCTTGGTCTTTCGAATTTATTCAGCTCCTTTTTCATCGTTTCCATATCTATTAAGTTGTAATATCGATCAGTAACGTTACCATGTGAGTGCCCAACTAATTCTTTTACTATT
>JBHEKU010000301.1:0-3070 GCA_041859205.1 Ignavibacteria bacterium
ATTGTTCATTGCTAATTGTTAATTGTAATAAGTCGGATTTTATTCAGACCTGACAGTTTGCCATGGCGAATTAATCCTGTCAGTTTTTTTTGTTAACCACCCCCTGCCCCCTTATTATAAAAGGAACTATATACTACTTTGGAAAACTTATTCTCACCTTGAGGGGAGTCCGACCGCAGGTCGGGAGGGGTGTTTGAACGAACACCCTCCGTCTCGCGGAGTTTATCCCGCACTTGATGCGGGGCTCGACACCTCCCTCAAGGGAGGAATTTTGGGTTCCTTTCCCATCATGTATATAATTCCCCTTATTAAGGAGGGGGAAACCGTCTTCTCGTTGCAAAGCTCCGGCTTCGTTACGTAATCTCAAACAAAATTTATTTTTAAATAGTCGGAAAATAGTCGGGTTTTCTAAAATAGCGAAATAGTTAAATAGTGATATAGTGGTATAGAATCGCTATTTCACTATCTCACCATTTCACTATTTAAAATAAGTCGGGTTTTGGTCGGGTTATTATGTAAAGTCGATTTCATCCTTCCCTGTCAATGCACTAATCTCAATATATGAAGAATAAATCTATTTTGAAAGAATATCTTCCCTATTAGTAGGTATAGGGAGCAATTTTGAGGGAATGGGGCTCGAACCCGTGACATTCAGAGCCACAATCTGAAAGTCATATATCGAAACTCCCATTGTATTACAAATTGCAAAAATTATTTAGTAAATTTACGGATATGTTCCCCTCCTTACCAAGGAGGGGTTAGGGGTGGTTAAAGAAGGATCTAATTTAGTATTAAATAATTATATTTATTCTTTGATTATAACTATATAAATTAACGTAACAATTTATATTTATAACTATGCTACCAGCAATATTTAAAAAAATTGTATCAGACACTTCAAAATATTCTGATGTTTTTACTTATGATACAAAAAAAGAAGTATGTACTTTAAAAAAGGATAAAGCAAGTTTATCAAGAGCTTCACTTTCCTACATCACAAGATCGACTGGAGACGCTACTAGTGACGAATCTTCCGATCGATAATTAAAAAAAAATAACATGTTACCACTTATTTTGAGCAGCAAACAAAAAACACCTAAATACAATAGAACTTTTATAGGTGATTATGATGTCAAATTAGAATTAACTCCCTCTCAATTTAAAAAGAATAAATCTCAATTAATAGTTTTAACACGTTCACGAATAACTGCTACACAAATCGATCCTACATCCGATGAACAGGGAGATAGATAACATAGAATGATAAAACCAGTAATCTTAGATTCAGCAATTAGAAAATCAAAGAACAAATCAATTTCCATTTCTAAATACAATACGTATTTAGAATTATCGTCTGAAATAAAATCAAATGAAGAAAAAAATTATTTTTATTTAACTGGTTCGTTATTAACAAATGCTCATAGCGATGCCACTACAGATGAGTCTACGGATAGATGATATTAATAATAACAAATACTCAAGATATTACTGCGGACTTTGTTGTAAGAGAATTACATAAAAGGAAATTAAAATTTGCAAGATTAAATACAGACGAATTTCCTGTAAATGGATTTGGTTCTTATAAAATAAACTATAATGAAGGAAAAACAAAATACATCTACTGGAAGAATAGAGAAAATATTTTAGATTTTTCAGATGTAAAGTCAGTATGGTATAGAAGGCCCATTCGGCCTGTAGTGGGATTGAAATCTCAAAGAAAATCAATAAAAAAATTCTGCGAAGATGAAAGCTATGAGTTCTTACGTGGTGTTTGGTATTCGTTAAATGCTTTCTGGATAAGTGACCCTGAAGCAATAAGAAAGGCCGAACATAAAATTTTTCAACTTAAAGTTGCCGAAGAATTATCTTTTACCCTCCCGAAAACTCTTTTTAGTAATAACTCGGAAGAAATTCAAAATTTCTATTCTCATTGTAATGACCAGGTAATTATAAAACCTTTATATATGGGTTTTGTGGATGATGCGAAATCACCAATGTGGATATACACCTCAAGTTTAACCAAAAAAGAGGTTCAAAATACAAAATCATTGAATATAATCCCTTCAATATATCAGGAGAAGATTGAAAAAAACTTTGATGTACGTGTCACAGTTATAGGAGATAAAGTTTTTGCAGCTAAAATAGTGGCTCAAAATTTACCTAAGAATATTCCTGATTGGAGATATTCACCTATTAAAAATTTAAAACATTTTAAGTATAAACTTCCTACGGAAATAGAAGAACTTTGTATAAGACTTGTTAAAAAATTAGGATTAGAGTTTGGTGCAATTGATTTCGCTGTTGACAAAAATAACCAACATGTTTTTTTTGAAATAAATCCTAATGGTCAATGGGCATGGTTGGAAAATATATTGAAATTGCCCATTAGTTCAGAAATAGTAAACCAATTGACAAGGTGAAAGTGAAAAAGTTAAATGAAAAAATAAACTATATAAAAAGTAAACTTTTTTTAAATGGTGATTGGCTGTATGTAACTTTAGATAAACAGAAAGTTGATAATGAGGTAAATTTAGATGAAATCGATCTTAATGAAGCTCTTTTAAATGAAAATGAAAACTTAGCAAAGATAAAAGATGCTGATGAACAGACTTTAAAATTAATGTACGAAAGAGTTTTAATAGCAGAGTCAAGTTCGCGAGAACGTGCGGATACTGTAAGGGATAAAGCTAAAGCACTACTAGGTACATCAACATTCGTTTCTGCAATATTATTTGGAATTTCAACTTATTTTATTCCTCTTATATTTAAAAATCCATTTTATATTTTAGTATTTGAGTCGATTTTATTATTCTTAATGTTTGCTCATTTCACTAGAAGTCTTATGGCAGCAATGAGCGTATTGTTAAGAGAGAGCTACTTTGAATTTCCACCAGCAGAAATTTTAAATATTAAAGGTACTTTAACTGAAATATATAAGAAAAATATTGCAGTTCTATTAGCATGTATTGCAGAGACCCAAAAATTCACGACAAGTAAAGTAAATAAATTAATACTTGGGCAAGATAGCTTTAGATATGGTCTTTGCTATCTATTTATTATTTTTTTTATT
>JBHEKU010000308.1:0-2700 GCA_041859205.1 Ignavibacteria bacterium
GTTGATATAAGCACTACTCAGTTTTGCCTGAGATGGAATATTCAATGAAATATTTACTTCAGCCTTCGCAATATCAGGAAAACCATAATAGACTTCATAATCTGCTAAAGAATTAATTTTCTTCGACACACCTAATAAATCATCTTTTACTGATTCCTTCGCGAATTCCGTCACCCCATAAAAACAAGGTATTGCGGTTTCGACCGAGGCTATCGAAGGGGGCAATTTAGAAATTTCTTCTAAATAAACGCCAGGGGTTTTATAACTTGCTGCCATGATATTTATTATTTTTTTATTGGTTAATTGGTAATTTCTTTAATAATTCTTCTTTATCTAATACGTCAATTTGTATTTCTGATATTGCTGGCCCTATGCTATTCTGCTCATGAGAAATTGGAATGGATCTAAATCTATACATCACAGAAGGCTGATACTTACCACCCATTTGTCCCCACAAATAATTGCTTTGTTCGATATTAAGCACCATCATTTCTGATCGAATTTGATCAAGACCAGCCGGAAACAAATCGGGTTTCAATGCAGACAATTTTGTAATAACTGGTGAACTTTGAAAATATTGTATCACATATTCTAATAAATTAATTCCTTCGTAATCTGACAGCAACTTAGAATTAAAAATAAACAAGCAACTTAAATTCAACCACACTGGTGGCTGCTTATACATAACTTTATGAATCGATTCATTTCGCACAAAATGTTCAGGAACATGAAGCATAGCCTCCTTTTCAAGACTAATTAAACTCATAACTACAAGACCCTGATTACCCGGCAAATCTTGAATATTACTATAGTTTCCCGCAATCAACATTTGGGCATTAGGCTGACCTAATCTTTGCTGTATAAAGGTGTTTAATTCCTTCTGTAAGAAATTGAGAATTTCTAGAAGCATGAGCGGTTGATTTTCGGGTAAGCAAATTATTGGTTAGGATTTGCTAAAGCTAATCTAGAAACAAAAAATTATAAAACATAATTATTTCAAAAAAATACTTACATATTTATTTAAGATATAATTAATAGTTTGAAAGAAAACTATTTGTTCAATTCAAAATTTTCTCAAAAGTGTATAGGCAATATCTATTCTCAATGAATATTTTCTTCTTGTACGTATTTTTCTTTTATGCCCCCATCATGCAGCAATCTCAAGTGATGTTTCGCTATGGGGTCCCTCCGATTCTTTATCAATAAGTGATATACCTATTCCGCTAAAAAAATAACATTCGATCTTTGTTGATGCTATCTATAATCTACTTTTATTGTCATCCAAGACGTTTATCATCAAAAGATTTTCAAATTTAATATCTGAAGAAAATATTATACCCAAAATTTTAAACTACTTCATGCGATTCTTTATTTCTTGAATCAATTTAACTGTATACTTTTTCATATAATGTGCTCGATTTGCATTTGGAATAACCTCTCCGTCTGTTTCCTTAAATTTCACTAAATCAATATAAGAAAATTCTAAGCCTTTATCAGCTTGCTGAAACTCATTTCCATAGGGCTTATAAAATTGCAAGGCGCTTAATTCAGCTTCATGACCAAAATCACAAGGGGCAAAATAAACGGGCGATATCAATAAATCCTTACGCTTAATTGCCTTGCCAAATTCATTCTCAGTGATATAATCGCTATTCATAAATTCTTGGCTGACTAATAAAATCATTACATCACACTGCGAAACTTTATCCTGTAAATATTCATCCCATTTAGCGCCAAGAGGAATTTCAAAGTCTTGAAACACTTCTATTTCTTTACCAGGAATTCGAAGATAAGTCTGCAAATCAGTTTTAAATATTTTAAAATACTCAGTTTGGGCATGAGAATAAGAAAGAAAAACCTTTATCTTTTGTTTACTTTCAATATTAGATTGATTCGACATCATTGTATCATACAATCTTTTTTGCTTATCAAAAATTGGATGATGAATTCCAATACTTTCTAAAATAGGCTGGATGTCAATTTTATCATCATATCGATGACAATACACTTGGGTTTTGTTTTCTTTTAATTTTTCTATCAAGGAAGCCTCTGTATAAATTTGAGGATCAGTATGCAACTTACATTTCTCGCAATTACACGGAATTCTCATTTCATTTTTCAATCCTTTATAGGTGTCAATAATTGCTTTTAAAGATTGAATAACCACGCCAATGAATTGTCCTGCATACATTCCTTTTACTTCAATTAAAACATCTCTACTATAACTATTTTCTACCACTTTTGCGATTGTTTCCTTATCATCGGCATAATGCAATAAAACGCCATAAGCCCATACATGCTTTATTTCATCTATAATATGCTTGTGCAAATCAGCTGTAAGCTGGTTTACTAGGCCTTTAGGCATAAATGGAAAATGGAAGACTACCTTTTTACATCCTTGACTATCCCATGTCTTAACTTCATCAGGAGGAGTTGCATCCATTAAGGCTGGAATAATGTATTCAAATCTGTTATGACGTTGAAAACAAATTTTAAACACCTTCAGTAAACTAGTTAATTCATCTTTGGCAAATTTATAACTAGGATCACTCCATAATCGATCTATATCTCCTTGATCAAATATTCCTTTTCTAACTTGAATTAATTTATCATCAATAATTTTATAAATGGCATTAATTGTCCAAAGCGGATTTAAAATCATTTTATTTTTAAGAATTTGCTTATCATGATACCAAAGAA
>JBHEKU010000026.1:0-2530 GCA_041859205.1 Ignavibacteria bacterium
TAGGCGACTATATTAAAATTCACACCAATGATAATATGATAGTTACCTATCAATCGATGAAAAAAGTGGAAGCTTTATTACCTTCAAATCAATTTGTAAGAATACATAAATCTTTTATTGTCTCAATCAATAAGATTAAAACCATAGAAGGAAATATGGTTGAAGTTAAAAATGAAAAACTCCCGATTGGCAGCAATTACAAACAAGATTTTCAGAATATTATTGATAAATCTTCTGTATCTTAAAGCTAATGTTTATCTAAAATTACAAAATTTCTTATTTTGACCTGATTCCTAAAGTTGCCGGATATTTAGATTTCTTACCATTCTTATTTACAGATACTATTGTATAAAAATAAGTAACTTCTTTCTTCACTATTAAATCAGAGAAGCTTATAGTTTCTGGACTTACTTCTTTAATTAATACATCTTCTTTACCTGATTCAGCCCTGTAAATGAGAATTTTACTAATCGTTTTGTCAAATATTGCATCCCATTCTAAAACTATTTCAGAATTTATAGCCATTGCTTTAAAATTTGAAGGTGGCATAGGCAGATATTCAGGGATAAATATATCTGTTTCAGGGCTTCGAGTTCCTGTTTCATTATTATAAATTCCAACTGCTTCAATTGCGTATAAATAACGCATTCCTTCATTTACGGTATTGTCTCTAAAGCTGTTAATCCCATAATTTGTGAAAGAAATTTTCTTCCAATCTTCAACCAATTTATTATCATCATTTAAGGTTTTTCTATAAATATTAAAACCGATTAAAGCAGGATAATCTGCAAAATAATCTTTCCATAAAAGCAGAACTTTCTCATCAATTAACTTAGTTTCCAATGGATAAGCTACAGGAAGTTTCTTAGCTATTCCTTCTATTGCAACTTTCTCTGAAAGCGGGCTTTGATTGTATGATAAGTTTTCATCGGTTACCGCATACATGATAACTGCTGCTTCTGTAATATTTTTCAAACTGTCGGTATAGGTAATAATACTATCTCTGGAATTGGGAATAAAAGTAGAAATTTGCTTTGGATTATCCGTGTAATTAAAGGAGCGGTAAACATAATAACCTTTAGTATCTCTTCCACTATTTTCCCATCTTAATTTTGCAACACCATTAAGCTTCTCAACAATAAGATTTATTGGAGGGAAAAAATTAGCTTTGTTGGCATTCAGCATTCCACTAATTCTCATCGAAGGATAAGTCCGTCCATAAGATGTATTGATTACCAATGAATAATAATAGGTTTTCATTGCAACAACAGATTTGTCTAGATAAAAAGATTCATTGGGTAATGCACTGCCTACTTTTGCATAATATCCGTCATAAATACTTCCACGATAAATATCTATAGAGATAACATCATATTTGTCAATTAAATTCCAGCTTAATTTTATTGCATCTTCATTGTCTAAACTCTGAGCATCCAGCTTGCTTACTTTTGCTGTAAGGCTATATTTTGTAGCATGATAAACGTCAATAGTTTCAGTGGGAACTCCTTCATTTCCAAAATAGTCAAAAGGAATAATTATGTAGCTGTACTGAGCCTTATCGGTAACACTCTTATCATGAATCATCAGATGCTTGCCATCATTGGAATTTATATATCCTATATCGGGAAAGATTTCTCTGAAATCATTTTGAAGGTAATTGCTTCTAAATACTTTAAACCCAATTATTTTCTGGTAATTTTCCAATAAATAATCAAGACTTATTTCATTTTCAGAACTTTCCTTTTTTATAAGTTTCATTCTGTAATAAGGTGGTTTTCCGGGAATTCGGATTTCGGCAGATGTCAATTCGCTTACAATTTGATTTCCAACTGTTTTTTGTATTCTGTATTGAAATGTATTTGTTGAATCCAACGATAAATCCCAATACCCGACGCCAATCGCAGATAAATACAGCGTATTGATATTATTTTCTTTAAGAATATCAGAAGTACTTCCTTTTAGGATTTCTACCCATTCTTTTTTCAATTGCTCATCGCTTGGCAATCGAAAGGAAATACCGCTATTGTTGCCGTTAAAAATTCTGGATTTAAACTCTATATAATTTTTCGGGAAATTTGTAACTGCAATTTTTTCCCAGGTATCTGCATTCTTCACTTTCCTTTCTATATGATAGGTAAAGCTTTTGGGAATACTATCCCCGCAATTGATGAAAATTCCGTTTTTTCCGGCAAAAACAGTTGCCGAATTTTGTGAATAACTATCAAACATTGAGAGTATTAACAAGCTGGATATGATATATTTACTAATTGTTTTCATTTTAATATTCAATTTATTTTTATAAGCCTATTTAAAGTTTGTTTTTATTCGCCACATCCTTTTGGATTGCAATCGCCACTTAAGGAGAAGCTACAATCGTTTGTTGATATTATCAATTCAGAAGCTACACATTGATCAAATATGGTAGTGTTCAGTTTGCAACCATCAAAAAAAGTCTGAATACCTTGTGAAATACTTACATTAAAACCTGTTGAAACTTTTCCACCAATAGTAACTTGGCTATTTTTGATTC
>JBHEKU010000084.1:0-2740 GCA_041859205.1 Ignavibacteria bacterium
AAAGCTGTATAGGTCGAATTTGTAAAATCATAAAATTTAGCTGAAATGGCTGACAGAAGAAGAATTAAGATAACAATTTCTTGAATCGAATCAATAGAAGATAATTTTAGAATATATTTTTGAATAATTAATGCACAAAGAACGCTAATCGCAAAAATCAAGATTGCAAACAATTGAAGCATTGTGTAGCTGGTTATACAATCTGAGACATTTTGATCTTCAGTCAAAAGCTTTATGTGTCCGGTTCCAAACAATCCGGTGATGAACCCAAATACTGCAACAAAGGATGTTCCATAAGAAATTATCCCAGTGACATTAGGACCGGCCATGCGTGCAACAATTATCCCAGCCGCAAATTGAATTATATATATGAATATATTCGATCCAAACTGAATAAGTATTTTTTGCTTTATCAAGGATCATTGCCTGTTTTGGATATCATTTAAAGTTACATTAGCAAGGACAAACATAAAAGCCATCAAGAAGAAAGAGGTTTCAGTAACAAGATTAAAACCTATGACCTGAATACTGGTGTTTGTGATTAATAGAGTAATCAACGATATTCCTGCGACATAAAGTTGTGGATTTTTTTTTACTAAGTTTGAAAAAATAGTTTTTTTCGCAAATGAAATTATAACAATTATAAAAAGTAAATAACCAAATATCCCAACATTCAATAGAATGTTATGAAAACCGACATGGTAGTCATAATAATCCCAGTGTAAATCACTAAACCCGGCTCCAAAAAGGATCGTACTTTTCTCAAATCCTTCCATAACTTTTGGGGCTCTTACTTCAAATCTGATTAGAGTACCCCCCGCTGATAAATCGCCTTTTGCTAAAGATTCGATTGAACTCACTCGTTCCCAAGAATTAAACACCTGAGTATTAATTAAATTAATTTGATTAGACCCAATAAAAAAGAGGACAATTATAATAGCAAAAGCTCCAATAATTTTTAAATTGTTCTTTGCATTTACAAGAAAAAATAAAAAGTATGTTACGGCAAAAGCTATTATCCATGTTCTTGTCGCACCAATGAACTGTGAAAAGAAAGAAACTACATTAATTAGAATTAGGTAAAACCTATTGATATGTTGAATTTTAAAGGAAAGTAAGTACAAACTGCCTACAAAACAAATATATTTGACATATTCTAATTCTAATGGACGCTCAAGTTCATTACCCGAGCCAAGAGTGTTGAATACTCCCTGAGTACTTATGATTTCTGGTCGTAGAAGGTTAATTAATTGAAACTTAAAGATTAGCGAGAATATTTGTAACCCTAATGCAATTAATACAAAAGGAAATAATATTTTTAAAAAGCTGATGATCGTTTCAATATCGATTAATACAAAAAACAGAATGAAAAAAATTGTTAGATTAACAATAATTCTTGCTAAGTATTTAACACTTGCAAAAGACATCCCCTCAGCAATTGAAACGAAGATAAGGATAATAAACAAAAAAGACAGCACTTCAAATGATCTGTGAAAATGATTATTTACTCGAATTTTTGCATAATTTTGGTGAAAAAATATTTTCGCCACCAATAATAAATAAACTAGCTCTCTTAAATTGAAGGAGATTGAAGGGATTAAAGTGAATATAGGCATACTTGTTGTCGAGTCGAGACTACTACCCCAAAATAAACCGCCTGGCTGATCTTCGATAATGAAGAAAACAGCAATCCAAAAATAGTCCCGTTTGGAATTCCAGATAAAGGGAAGAATAAGAAGAGAAATGAGATAATTTAATGGATGAGGTATAAAATAAATTACAATGACAGATAACACTAAAATTAGCAATGTGTCACGTAAATCAGTATTAATTTTTTGTATTTTTTGCACGTTTACGACGGTTTAATAAGTATGATGATTTGGATATTCTATACAATACGATGCGGAATAAAAGGAATCGTTTAAAAGTGTTCCAATAATTCTTGAGCAATATGTCTCTCTTTTAAAGTTCAAATTGAACAAAATTGCGAGCATTTAACATAATCAAACAAAATTACAAGAGTAATCAGTATATTCATATTCTACAATTCTGAAAGAACAACTTCATACACAAAGATATTACCAAACTGCTTTAAAAGTGTATAAGAAAAACCTAACTGATCCAAATAATAGGGATAATCATGTTCAAATGTAAAATAAGAACTTTCATGATGTGCCGATTTTACCGTGTGTGCAGAATTAAATCTTAATCGACTTTGTTCTTGAATTATTATCCTTTTTTTGGTGATTCTTATTATTTCGTTAAGAGCATTCGCGAGTTTTTCTTCGGGGATATGCATTAGAACTAAAGAAACATAAGAAGTATCAAATTCTTTATTTGAGAATTGTGTATTTCCACAAATATCGCTTCTTATCAAAGTAATTTTATCATTAGACAAATTTTTTACTGCCTTATTTATCATCTTGCCACTTATGTCGATACCTGTAATTAGATGAGCCGGATATCCTAAATCTGATAAATACTTTAAATTTCTTCCGAATCCGCAACCAATCTCAATGACCTTATCTTTCCTTTGAAAAATATATTGATTACAAAAAATATTGTAATCGTGTAACACGATTTGTTGATTCTCTTTATCAAAAGAAAATGCCCACAGTTCCCAAAAAAATCGCCTATAATACCCAAAGTTTTTCACGAAAAGAGTCTTTATCTTGTAAATTAACTTATACCAATATTTTTCATTTATAAACAATTGAAATCCTTCCAAAATAAGTTAGAA
>JBHEKU010000287.1:0-10541 GCA_041859205.1 Ignavibacteria bacterium
ATAGAAAATTTAGAAAAATTATTAAATAACAGTAAACAGCAAAAAAATGGAAAAACTGACTAAAAACGAAATATCTGAAAGCCTGAAAAAGCTGAAAGACTGGAAACTAAAAGGAAGTTCTATCGTAAAATCTTTTAAAACCAAAGGATTCCCTCAAACTATGGGCTTAGCTACTTCAATTGGCGCGCTGTGCCAGGCGCATGATCACCACCCCGATTACTTAACAATGAAATACGATTCAATCGACGTTTCTTTTTCATCTCATGATGTTAAAGGATTATCATCACGTGATATTAAAATTGCAAAAGAAATAGATAAATTAAAATTTTAAATTTTTATAATAATTAACCATAACATGAAACTTCTTTCTACAGCTTTACTTGTATTATTATTCTCGGCGAAAGTATTTGCAGCTGATTCAACCGTAACAGGTGTAACAAAAATCTCCGGCAAAATTACAAATGAGGAGAATAAACCTGTCAGCGGCGCTAACTTAGTTCTTGAAGGAACTATTGACGGCGCAACCTCCGATGAAAAAGGTATGTATGAATTCGAAACCGAAAAGACCGGAACGTATAAGCTTCTTGTTACTGCTATGGATTACACAAATCACATGCAGGAAATAAATCTTGCAGCAGGTATGAACATGACTCTTGATATCAAGCTCAAGAAAAGCGAAGTCCGCACTGAAGAGATTTTAGTAACGGCAAGCTCGTTTACATCGGGAGAAAATTCAAAAGTAACATTAACTCCTCTGGAAATCGTAAGAATTCCCGGTGCAAATGCCGACCTTTACCGCGCGCTTACAACTTTCCCGGGTTCAAATCAGGTAGATGAAGGCAGCCGAATTACAGTACGAGGCGGCGACCCGAATGAAGTTATTACAATTTTAGATTTAGCGACTCTATACAATCCGTTTATATTTGATAACTCATATAACACTTCTTCATTCTCCACTGTTGACCCGTGGAGCTTAAAGGGTATTAATTTTACAAGCGGCGGTTTCTCTGCAAAGTATGGTAATGCGCTTTCAGCCGTGCTCGATTTGAAATCGTATGAAATTCCTACAAGCACAGGTATGTTTGCAATACTTGGCATCGGCGCAGGCGGACTTTCAGGTGTTTACAATCACAAAGGAAAATTCGGCGGCAGCTTTTCAGTAAGCCAGACATATTTAAAACCGTTTTTTGATCTGAATGGAATATCACAGGACTACAGCAAAATTCCGACAGCAACAGGATTCGGCGGAACACTAGCATACAAATTCGGCGAGACCGGATATATGAAAGTATACGGAGATTACTCCGGTGACAAAATCGGGATAAGAAATACAAGTCCTTCTTATGACGGATTTTTTAATTCTGAATCTCACAACTATTTCGGAAGTTATAAAATGTCATTCTCTCCTTCATCCGGTTCTATGTTCAATGCAGGAACATCGTTCAGCTTGTACGATAGAAAATCCAATTACGGAATATTAGATACAAAATCAAAAGATTATTATGCAAAGGGAAGAGCTGATTTAACTGTACAGGTAAGCGATAAAACCGATATCAACACAGGTATAGAATACGAGTATCTTGAAAATCATATAGAAGGTATTGTGCCGGAGAATTCTTATAATCTAAAACTTACTGCTCCATCAAGAAGTCTTGATACAACAGCTAATTCAGGAAGACTCGGTGTATATGCTGAAACACAAATGAGACTGACTGATAAATTTTTCGCCATCACCGGTGTAAGAAGTGATTATCATACTCTCTCTAAAAAAATTAGTTTTGACCCGAGACTTTCATTGGGATACCAAGTCTCAAAGTACAATGTTTTCCGCGCAGCGGTCGGCTTGTATCACCAGTATCCGGTACCGAATGATTATCTGAGAGCGCTTGATAATAATCTTGATGCACAGGAAGCAATACATTACATACTGGGATATGAGTATAATAAAGAAGGCGATATAGTCTTCAGAGTTGAAGGATACTACAAAGATTATAAAAATCTTGTAGCATTAGACTACAATGATTTCAGATATAAATCCATGGGAAGCGGTTTTGCAAAAGGTATTGATGTCTTATTAAAATATAAATATGAAAATAAATTCACCGGATGGATTTCATACGCTTACTCGGATTCTAAGAGAAGACAATACGATGCAACAACGCAGACATCATCTGATTACGATATTACTCATAACATGAGCTTTACAGGAAGCTATAATGTCACCGATGCAATAAACGTTGGTTTATCATATAGAATTTCTACAGGTAAGCCGTATACTCCAGTGGTAAGTTCATTGTTCGATGCTGTGCAAAATGTTTATATACCCACCTACGGAGAAAAGAACAGCGACAGATTTCCGACATATACACGCGCAGATATAAGCGTTCAGTATATAACATCGCTTATGAATAGGTTCTGCGTAATGTTTGTAGCGTTCAATAATGTATTCGATACAAAAAATCTTTATCAGTATAATTATAATTATGATTATTCTCAAAAGATAGATGTCCGTTCAAACAATATAAGAATTGTCTGGTTCGGCATTGGACTACAAATATAAATTTAATTTTAATAAAAAACATAAACCTTAAGAAATGAAAAAAACACTATTGTTAGTACTTCTGCTAATCACATTCGGTTTGAATACAGTATTAAAAGCCGATGATGATTTTACAAATGCAATTGTAAAAGCAAAAACCAGCTTAAAAACCGCTCTTGATAAATACGATGAAAAAGAAATGATAAAAGCGCGCGGACAATTTGAAAGAATCCTCCAGTTAAAAAAGAACACATGGCTTGTAAATTATTATCTTGCTTTATGCGACTATCATATTGCTGTAACTGCAATGGAAAGCAAAGATAATGAAAAAATAAAAAAATATACTCAGTCAGGTCTTGAGCTTGTCGGTAAATCTTTACTGGATAGAGATAACTTTGCCGACACGTATGTTTTAAAATTATCTCTGGATTACAACAGATTCCAATATGAAATGGATAAGATGCAGAGCATAATTAGCGATGTAACTGCCGATGAAGAAAACGCTAAAAAATATGACCCTACAAATCCGAGATTATACTTAGTAAAGGGAGTTGCAACATTTTACACACCGGCAGCATTCGGCGGCGGCGTTGATAAAGCACAGCCATTGCTTGAAAAATCAGTTGAGCTTTTCGGATTGATTAAAAACTCTGATGTAACTCTTCCTGACTGGGGTGAAGAGACTGCTTACGCTTATATGGCGCTATGCATGCTCGATCAGGATAAACTAACTGAAGCAAAAGCTTTTCTGGATAAAGGGCTCGCAATAAATCCTAATTCAAAAATGCTTACAGGATATGTAAAAAAAGAGTATGATGATAAAGTGAAATAGTTTTTAGTATTGAGTAGTGGGTAATGAGTATTGAGTAATAAACCCTTTGCGAAGAAATTTTCAAAGGGTTTTTTTTTTATACAAAAAAACAGTAACCCCATCCTTTAGGATGGGGTAGTTCCCGTATCCAATAAACCCTTTAGGGTCAAACAGTAAATTTTTTTCGCCTTAAAGGGCAACAAACTATAGCCTTCAATACCCTATCCTAAAGGATGGGGTTACTGTATTAAGAATAAATACCAGATGATATGCTTTATTTTTTTCTATTAAGATGAAGGGTTTTCCATAACTTCATTTTCTATCTTTTTATTTTTTGATATTGTTCATAACTTAATTAATGCTTGAAGACAAAACGAAGAAAAAGATACTTTCCTTTATAGAAGGCAAAGACTATGATAAATTAATTTCCTATCTTGACTCACTAAAAACAAAACACGCCGGAACACCTAAGACAGATATAAAACGCTTCACAACAAAAGAATTAACAAAACAGCTTTCACAAACAGAAGATAAAAAGAAACGCGAAAAAGATTTTTTCAACTTAGGGAAAAAATATTGCTCGATGGCTGAACCTGTTGCACAGGAGATAGGCATACATATTATCTGGCGCGGATTTGCTCACAACAAAAAAGAAACAAAGGATATACTTTTAAAAATTGCAGATAGCGATAACTGGGAAGTGCGCGAATATGCTGCCGGAGCTTTTATTAATGTTCTGGCTAATAATCCTGAATTATATAGAACAATATTGACCTGGGCAAACCATAAGTCTGAAAATGTACGGAGAGCTGTTGTCTTTTCTGCTCTGGCATATTCTGACCACAATGATAAATCGAAATTAAAAAATGCCTTCGAAATTCTTGAACCGCTTATGAATGATTCATCGGTTTACGTCAAGAAAAATTTAGGTCCTTTCATACTCGGCTCTCATCTTGGTAATCATCATCCGGACGAAGTTTTTGCTCAGTTAAAAAAATGGCTGGAGATAAACAACGAGCATGTAAAATGGAATATTGCAATGACTTTCAATAACAGTTTTGGCAACAAATATCCAGAGAAGGCGTTGGAAATTTTAAAAGAGTTATTACCGGAAAAAAGTAAAGTGGTTTCTAGAGCGGTTGTTTCAACCCTGAGATATCTCAATAAAAGACATTCAAACTTAGTTCAGCCATTCATTAAAAAGGAAGGAATAGAAATTTGACCCTCTGGGAATTATTCAAATATTACTTATATGTCGGCTCCACTGCATTCGGCGGTCCGCTTGCTATAATAAATACAATAAGAGTTGACCTAGTGGAAAAACGGGGCTGGCTGGAGAAAGAAGAGTTTGAGCATTACTTCGGTTATGCACAGATTGCTCCGGGTCCTATGGCATTTCAGGTTGGAGTGTATAACGGATTTTTTAAATTCGGTATTGCCGGCGCGACATTGTGCGGGTTTGCTTTAGTTCTTCCCTCGTACATTCTTGTTTTACTCTTCTCAATTTTTTATCAGAAGTATAATGATATAAGTTATATTCAATATGCGCTTTATGGAGTGAGTCCTGCTATCATAGCAATCATTCTTCACTCGGGAATTAAGTTAAGCAAAAACGTTTTAAAGAAGGATTACTTTCTTTTCGTTGTTTTCTTTTTATCAATTGCACTTACGATATTTTTCAAAGTCGGAATACTTTACCTGATTATTTCTTCTGCAATAATTGCTGTTATGTATTATTCCATCCGGGATAAGAAAACAGATAAGCTTAATTTTCTTCCTCTGTTAATTGCATCACCTTTTGCATTCATAGGTCAGGTTACTCAAACTATGGGCAGCAAACTTCTTGATTTAGCTTTGGTGTTTTTAAAAACGGGCAGCCTTACTTACGGCAGCGGATTTGTTATCATTGGTGTTCTGCAGCAGGATGTCGTTGTAAATTACCACTGGCTTAGCCAGGCAGATTTTCTCGCCGGAATTTCATTCGGTAACATTACTCCGGGTCCCGTAGTAATCACAGCAACTTTTATAGGATATTTAACGGCAGGCTTCTGGGGTTCAATTGTTAGTACATTCTGTATTTTCTTCCCGACATTTTGTTTTGTTCTTATACTTGCTCACAGTATATCAAAATTCAAAGATAATTTTTATCTGAAGAGTTTTATTAAAGGAGCTAATGCTGCCGCTATCGGGGCAATACTATCCACTGCGTATAATCTTTCGTGGAGCTCGCTAATAGATATTCCTACTATTATAATTTTTTTAGTTACTCTAATAGTACTTTTTAGAGTAAAAGTGAATACGCTTTATTTAATAATTGCTGCTGCTGTTTGCGGAATCGCTGTGAGGATGATGATGTAATTAAGTGGATGTAGAGACACAAAGTTTTGTGTCTCTACGAATGTAATTATTAGTATTCAGTCTTCTCTTCGTTCAAAGTCCATGCTTTAAACACTTCTAGAGCTTCATCTGAATGATAATGTATCATCGGAATTTTTCTGTGCTCATGAGCTAAATCCAGCTCTTCATAGATAAATTTATCGTCAAAACCTATATCTGCTGCGTGATGTTTATCATTGGCGTAATAAATTTTATCAAGTCTTGCCCAGTAGATAGCAGCCAGGCACATAGGGCAGGGTTCGCAGCTTGTATAAATTTCACATCCGCTCAGGTTAAACGTGTTAAGATTTTTGCAGGCTTCTCTTATAGTTTCCACTTCTGCATGTGCAGTAGGGTCATTCTTAGTAGTAACTTTATTGCTTCCCTTTGCAATTATTTTTCCGTCTTTTACAATCACTGCTCCGAACGGACCGCCTAAGCCTTTTTCTACATTTTCTTTCGATGCCTGAACAGCTGCATCCATGAATTCTTTATTAAAGTCGTGCATATTTTTTTGCATAAAAAAACCTGAGAGCATAATACTATCAGGTTTAAAATAAATTAAATGTTAAAATTATTTCGCGATTGCGTAAACTTTGTCTTTTGTTTTATTGTAGGTTTTATTGTCAGGCCATAGTACCAATGCCTTATCGATTGACCTTTGCGCCTTTTTCATATCTCCAAGCTTATAATAAACATCAGCCATTACATTGTACGAACTTGCTTCAAAAATTCCTCCTTTAAAATAAGGAAGACTTTTATTTATATTTTTTATCGCATCTTTATAATCTGATGCTGCGGCTAAAGTATCTGAATTAATTTTTCTAGCCTTTCCCAAATAATACTGGCCCATGTAAAATCTTACCATATCATCTTTAGGATATTTTTTTATCAGACTTTTATATGTTTTAAAAGCATCGTCCTCATTTTTTGCTTCTGAATATTTATCGGCTAAAAATATCTTTGCATCTTTTTGAAGATTTGATTTCGGGTATTTTATCAGCAAGGCATTTATATCAGTGATATATGCTTCAGGTGCTTTATCTTTAACACTCATCATTGCAAGAGTAAGCTCTGCATCATCTGTATATCCTGCAGAGTTAGAAGGGTCCTGTGAAATAATATAATTTAAATATTGTTTTGCATCATCCGCTTTATCCTGCTCAACCAATTTTGTGGCAAGCTCCATATTAGCTTTCAGATCAGTCTTGTTGCTATTATAATTATTTTGAAGGTAAGCTAAAGTGCTTCTTCTTTCGTTTATTTTTTTGATGTTCTCAAGAAAATCCGGTGCAGGATAGAAACCTACAATTTTATCTATTTCATTTCCATCCGAATCAACAAAAACTAAAGTTGGGTATCCCGATACTCCATATTTTTTAGCAAGGTCTTTTCCTTCTTTTTCGGCATCTGTTTTCCAGTTTATCTGATTCTCTTCAGCATAACGCACAACTTTCTTATTATTGTACACTCTCATATCAAGGTGCTTACACCATATACACCAGTCAGTAACGAAGTCAATCATTACAATTTTATTTTGCTCTTTTGCTTTTTGGAGAACTTCGTTGAAAGTGCCTTTTTCAAATGCAATTTCATCTGCATTTGCCGCTTTAAATCCCATGATGAGGGCTATTACAAGAAGTAAAGCGAATTTATAATAGTTTTTCATTTTCTTGATGTTTTAATAAATTAATTATACGCAAATCTATCTTCAATGTTTAATTTTACCCTTTTAAAAAGTACAGATAAAAATTAAACAAAACTGCGATGAATGCTACAAAGAAATTGGCAATAATTAAAAACCGGAAAAAAGCAGAATAATGCTCTTTGTAATTAATAAAGTGCATGAAAAATGCAAAGAAAGCAAAGACAAGAAGAACAAATGTACCTATTGAAATTGTAAATCCGGGAAATGCATCCACTTCAATATGAAAAAGATTTAATAATACTGTCAGGCGCGGTTTTTCAATACCGCCGCCAAACATCATTATTACCTGGCCAATATTTACAACGGAAAAAAGAAAAATGAGGATTTTTACAGGAGCCATAAGTGATTGAATATAAGAAGATTAATCGCATAAAAAAAAGTAAATTGAAATTACTTTTATCTGTACGTAATTTAAAAAATGGCTAAAAATAAGAAGGCAGAAAACAAGAAAACTGCAGCTGAAAAGGTAAATATAGAAATACCTTTCGAACCAAACAAAAATCAAACCTATATAATATACTTTTCCATTGCAGCATTATCGGTATTGCTGGCAGTAGTGTATTTAATATCGGCTAACTCGGTAAATGGATATAACGGCTTTCCGCTTGATGACCCATGGATACATTTAACATTTGCAAAAAATCTTGCCGAATACGGCAGCTTTTCATATTTCAAAAATGAAATGTCGACAGCCGGTTCAACATCGCCGATTTATACAATGATTCTTGCAGTAGGATTTTTAATAACAAAGAATGAAATGCTGCTAAGCTATACACTTGGAATAATATTTTTAGTTTTTTCCGGCATTTGGTTTTACAGGCTGAGCTCATTTGAGTTTTTGAGAGAAAATATTTTTGCTTTAGCTTGTACTGCGATTTTTGTTATAGATAAATGGATGAACTTCATTGCTGATTCAGGCATGGAAACGACAATGTTTGTTTTCTTATTATTAATTACTGCTTACTCTTATAAAAAACGGCAGTCTGTGGCAACGGCAGTATTTGCAGGATTGCTTATCTGGACACGTCCTGACGCAACGGCTTTTTTAGGCGCATTAGTTTTAGATTATTTATGGTGTGTGTATCTTGCTAAGAAAGATAAAAGCATAGTTTTATTTACAAAAAGTGAATTGATAAAAATGGGAGGAATATTTGCAGTTATTATTCTGGCATACTTCGGAATGAATCTCAAATTATCCGGTTCAATTTTACCTAATACTTACAATGCAAAGCTGACATATTACTCGCCGGAATTCAGAAGCCGTTCGGCATTTTTACAGGGAGAAGTTTGGGATTATTTTACTTCAGGAGCATATGGCCTGATAATGTTTGGATTTATTATTTCTACACTGAAATTTGTTTTCGATACTGCTAAGAAAAAATATAATCCAAATTTTCTATACATAGTTTTTGCTCTTGGGCTGGTTTTTATTTACTGGTACAAACTCCCTTATGCACACAGATTCGGAAGATATCTGATGCCTATAATTCCATTCATGATTATAGTTTCTATGGGAGGATTTCGTGAACTCGCAAGATTAACAGCTTCATACTTCAAGAGCAAACAAATTGCAAACGGTCTTAATTTCATTCTTATACTTCTTGTATTAGTATTAAGTGTTCCCAATTACCTGGATAACAAAACTGCCTATGCTACAGAGTGCAAATATATAAATGACAGACAGGTTGTTGCCGCAAAATGGATAAGAGATAATACAAAGGAATCCGATATTATCGGAACGCATGATGTAGGTGCAATTGCATTTTACAGTCAAAGAAAAATTGTTGATGTAGCGGGGCTTGTAACTCCCGAGCTTATAAATAAACTTCACGATAAAAATTACGTAGAGTACATGAGGGAATATTTAAAGAAAAACAATGTAGCTTATCTGGCATTTTTAAGAGAGTGGTACAGAGTTGTAAATCAGACTCCTTTATTTATCTCACCTGAAGGCGCTCCACAGGAAATTATGGAAGTGTTTAAATTCAATCCCGATTCCACTCATATTTTGTCTAAAGAAGTAAACAGCGGAGTGGATTACGTAGGGCAATTTATAAATCAGAAAGGAATGCAGAACCAGGCGCTGAATGTTCTTAATCAGATGCTGGCAATGGATAACAAGTCTTCACTTACCTATTATCTAATGGCTATTGTATACGGCAGTGCTAATGATGCAAAAAACTATGAAAAAAGTTTATTAAAAGCTGTTGAACTTTATCCGGACTTTAAAGAAGCGCTGATTGGATTAGGCAACTATTATAAATCACTTAACGATAAACCGAACGCAAAAAAATACCTGGAAAAATATGTAATGCTGAAACCTACAGATACAAAGGCAATTGAAATGCTGAAAAATGTAAGTGATACAACCAATGTAAAATAATTTTTAAATCATAGTTCTTATACATAAAGGCGGAGTTTTATCTCCGCCTTTTGAATTTTATAAAAATGTTAAACAACCTGTTGCAAAATAATGCCGTATTAAATATCGTAAGAAAATTTTCTGCAGGAGAGCCGAAGAAAGTTTTCTTGAAATATTTAATTATATTAAGCGCGTTTAATATTTTTTTATGCGGCTTTATAGTTCAGCAGAGTATGTTCTCTAAATACAAATGGAAAGACGGAAAGGACAAAGAGTTTGATATCAGACCGGGAGAGAATTTTTCTGAGATAGTACAGGAGCTTAAGAATAAAGATATTATCCCCAGCGCATTTGTTCTGAAAATTTTAGGTAAACTTACAGGTAAAGATGATAAAGTTATTTCACGCAGATATATTTTTAAGACCGGTATGACAAATCTTGACGTACTCAATATCATTACAGATGCGAGCTTATTTCAATCTGTTAAGTTTACAGTCAATGAAGGTTTAATGATAAAACAGATCGGTAAAAATGCCGAAAAACATCTTGGGCTTTCCCGTGACAAATTTATAGAGGAAGCAAGCAACGATTCATTAATTGCTTTACTGGGATTGAGTGATTCAGTCAAATCTCTTGAAGGATTTTTATACCCTGATACTTATGATGTACCTTTAGATATCACAGAAAAAGGATTGGTAAAAATATTATTCAACGAGTTCAGAAAAAAAGTTTTTAATAATTCTGA
>JBHEKU010000048.1:0-15041 GCA_041859205.1 Ignavibacteria bacterium
TATGGATTTCAGCCCGTTATATCTTTCATTATTAGTCGCGCTTTTAACTGTAATGGCAGGAAGACTTGAATGGGCAGCAATGTCAGGAATGGAAACGACGATGTTTATATTCTTTACGCTGCTAGGAGTTTACTATCATATCAAAGATGTTCAGAACCAGAAAATCTCTCTGATACCTTCAATTCTCTTTGCATTATCTACTGCATCAAGACCTGAAGGACTAATGCTGTTTGGACTGTATTTATTCGATGCATGGACATTTTCTTTTACAATAAAAAAAGTTTTAAAAACTACTCTTGATTTAATTGCCGGAGTGATTATTTTCGTGATGATTGCCGGGGGTTATTTTCTTTTCTCATATTACACTAGCGGAAATATACTGCCCAATACTTTCAGGGGGCAGGGCGGTAATTTTGAATTCCTTCCCAACTTAGAATATTTAAGAATCAACTTTGTATTATTCCTCAGAGATAATCCGATAACGTGTGTATTGTATTTGTTCTCATTTATTTTTTACTTTGCTAACATCAGGAAGTTCTTTAGTAAATTAAGGAGTTTAAATTTAATTTATTTATGGGTAATTTTGCTCCCGATAGCATCATCGATATTTGTTCCTAACTGGAGACATCACGGCAGGTACTTAATGCCTTTGCTTCCGTTTATAAATTTGATTTCTGTTTATGCTATTGTAGTAATTCTGAATAAGTATAAAGAAAAAGGCTCGTTAAAACTTCTTCACAATACAAAATTTTTAACAACGCTTCTATTATTTTTCTCGCTTATTTATTATGTAGTTTACGGAATTGCTCTCGGCAAAAATTCTGATAACATCAACAGCCAGCAGGTAAAACTTGCTCACTGGGTAAAAGAAAACGTTTCGCCTAATGATGTTATCGCTTTAAATGATATCGGCGCTATTACGTTTGTATCGAAGAACAGAATTGTTGATATGGCGGGACTAGTAACTCCACAAATTCTTGATTACAGAAAGTACAGGCTTGAAGACAATATGGATTCGATGCTTACACTTTTGAAAAACAACGATGTGAAATATCTGATTATTTATGACCACTGGTTTGAGCCGTTCCTAAAAAGACACGGACAATATTTTGAATATCTGCTTTCAGCTAAGCTTGAGGTAAATACAATCTGTGGCGGAGATGAAATGAAAGTATATAAAGTAAACTTTTACAGAAAAGAAAATGAAAATAATTAAATTAATAAAGCTTATAAGACCGAAGCAATGGTTGAAAAACGTTTTCTGCTTTGCTCCGATTTTATTCTCAGGAAATTTGCTTTACTGGGATAAGCTCTCTATTAATATAATTGCATTCATTGCATTCTGCGGAATTTCGAGCTGCGTTTACATCCTGAATGATATTTCAGATGTTGAAAGCGACAGAAACCATAAGAAAAAAAGATTCAGACCGATTGCTTCTGGGGACGTTTCCATAAAAGAAGCGTGGGCTTTTTTTGCTTTGCTGCTTGCATTTGTAGCATGCGCCTGCATATTTTATCTTCCTCCTTCATTCGGAGTTGTGATTGTTCTTTATCTGACAAATAATTTTTTATACTCCTACAAATTAAAACACATGGTGTTATTAGATGTGTTTTCAATCTCCATCGGCTTTATGCTGAGAGTAGTAGGCGGCGGTTTCGCTATCGATGTACAGCTTTCAAGCTGGATGATTATTACCACAATCTTTATCTCTCTCTTTCTTGGTATTTCAAAAAGAAGAGCTGAGCTTTCCAATGCAGATGAAGGCGGCGCAACGAAGCAAAGAAAAGTGCTCGATGATTATTCAATTGATTTTGTAGAGCAGCTAAACACAATCGCAGCTACCGGGACAATTATTTCATACGCTCTTTATACTGCATCCGATAAAACCATTACAACATTTCACACAGATAAGTTAATTTACACAACTCCATTCGTTATATACGGAATATTCCGTTACCTTTTTCTTATTCACAAAAAAAATCTTGGCGAAAATCCTGCCTCCATAGTTACAAAAGATATTCCGATTATCGTTACGGGGATTCTATGGGTAATAGTCTGCGCTGCTATTATTTACAAAGCCAAATTAGGATTGTAACTTTTACTGTTAATTGAAAAATAAAATTTCTCATTACAAAGCAGAGCTTCTGCTTTTATCTATTACTGTTTTCTGGGGAATTTCATTTCCGTTCACAAAATTTGCGCTTGCAGATTTTTCTCCTATAGCCTTAGTCTTCCTGCGATTCTCAATCACTGTTGTTGTATTCTTTGCAATCTATTATAAAAAAATCCAGATAAGAGGCTTCAAGCAATGGCGCTACGGCTTTATCCTCGGCTTTCTTTTATTCCTTGGTTTTATTACTCAGACAACAGGAATGAAATATACTACTGCATCTAACTCAGCATTTATCACAGGAACAAATGTTTTGTTAGTGCCCTTCGCTTTATATTTTATCAGCAAAAGAAAACCGAAACTACAAAATATTATAGGTATTGTAATTGTTACAGTAGGTTTATATTATCTTACAGGTGTTGGAGTCTCGGGATTAAACTATGGTGACTTCATAACTTTTTTCTGTACATTTTCATTCGCACTGCATGTAGTTCTTCTTGATAAATATTCAAAGATAACAGATATCATTCATCTTGTCTTCGGGCAGTTTCTTGCAATGGCAGTACTAAGTTTTTTATACATGATGATTATGGAATATTTTGTGTATGATAATATTATGATGAATTTTACTACGAGCTCGACTTCACTTGTTCTTTTTCTTGCCCTGTTTGGAACTTTATTAGTGTTTTTTTTGATGACTAAGTTTCAGGGGATGACTAATCCTATCAAAGCCAGCATTATCTATAATATGGAACAGGTCTTTGCCACATTTTTTGCATTTTTTCTTTTAGACGAAAGATTGACCTTTACTCAGATTATCGGAGCGCTGATTATGATTTGCGGGTTAATAGTCTCCGAGTTTTCTGATTTAATTTTCAGAAGAAAATTAAACAAATAGTGTATGGACGTAACATATAAAGTTATTCTTAAAGGATTAGTACAGGGCGTGGGCTTTAGACACTTTGCCTATAAACGAGCACACGAGCTTGGTTTAAGAGGATGGATAAAAAATTTAGATACAGGTGAAGTTGAAGTCATTGTTAACGGCGGAAAAGATACTGTAAACCATTTTATATTTACCGACCTTAAAAGCGGTCCGGCAGGAGCAGAGGTGAAGGATATGAGCGTCGATGAATACCAGTCAAAGTCAGAATTCCCGTTTTTTCTGGTTCATCACTGAAAAAGAAAAAATAAAAAGGACTCTTATCTATCTTGAAATTCAGAAAGATAAGTTTTAATATTACAACAAAATAAAAAAGGATACGATTAGAAAATATTTACTGTTCAAGTAAATAAAAAAAATTATTATGCTCAAGAAAATCCTTCCCGGAATTTTATTCCTCTTAGTTACTTCAAATTTTCTTTATTCACAAACTAACACGACTTACAATTTCCTTCGTTTGGATGTAGGTGCGCGTGCTTCTGCATTATCGGGAAGCTTTACTGCTATGGAAAATGACGTAAACGTTATTTTTTATAATCCTGCAGGTATAGCTACATTAAAGGATAAACAAGCTTCGGTAGGATTTTATAAATATCTGCTTGATATTAATTCAGGCAATGCCGCATATGTCCAAAAATACAAAGATATCGGCTATATAGGTGCCGGAATTCAGTACATTAATTACGGCAGCTTTGATAAGTACGATGTGAATTCAAATAACTTAGGGACTTTCGGAGCCAGCGATATTGCTCTATCACTGGGATACGGAAATGTATATGATAATCTGTTTTACGGGGGGAACTTAAAAATTATTTATTCCTCTTACGATTCTTATAAATCTTCCGCTGTTGCAGTTGATTTAGGCGCTATGTATAAAATACAAAAAGCAAATATGACAGTCGGTCTTAGTTTATTAAACGTTGGGACTCAGATAACCTCGTATCAGGATTATAAAGAAAATCTTCCTATGGATTTAAGATTCGGCTTAACTAAAAAATTAGAAAATTCTCCGTTAACTCTCAGTGTCGGATTTTATGCACTCAGCGACAGCTATGATAAATTTTTCAACAGATTTAAAAATGTAACTGCCGGAGCAGAGTTTGAAATTTCTGATAACATAAATTTCAGAGTCGGGTATGATAATCAACTAAGACAGGAATTAAAAACAGGAAGCGCAATCGGTATCGGCGGATTTTCAGCCGGACTCGGAGTGAAACTGCAGGAAAAATATCAGATAGACTACGGATTTAATTCAATGGGTAAGCTTGGTTCAACTCACAGAATCAACGTAGGATTTTTGTTGAACTAATTTCTTGGTAAACGAAAAAATTTTGAAAGCCCTGAGGTAATTTACTTCAGGGCTTTTTGTTTAATACAATCTATTCTGAAATTTTTATTTCAAATATTTTATTCCAGAGTTTTCCTGTTACAAGCAAGTTGCCTGTTGCAGGGTTAACGGTTATGCCGTTAAGCACATCAATTTCCTGAAGGCTTCCTGCCTTATGCATCAGTTCTTCTAAATCCATTCTTGATAAAACTTTACCTGTGGCAGCATCAATTTTTATTATTAAAAAAGTCCGCCATATATTCGCATAGATATTTCCTTTGTAGTATTCAAGCTCATTGATATTAGGAACCTGCCCTGCATTATCAAATACTTGAAGATTCGAAGTAACTGCAAACGAGTACGGATTTATAGAATAAATTTTATTCGTGCCGTCACTCATTATCAACTCTTTACCGTTATTAGTCATTCCCCATCCTTCAGTTGCATACGAAAAATTCTGAATGAATTTAAAATCATCAAGATTGTAAACAAATCCTTTTTTATTCTTCCATGTAAGCTGAAAAATTTTATTATCTAAAATTGTAATCCCCTCTCCGAAATATTGTTTATCAAGAGTAACTTCATTCAGCACTTTACCCGAAGACAGCTCATATTTTTTAATTAAAGATTTACCTTCAAGCCCGGTGCTTTCATACATATATCCGTTATAAAATTCCAAACCTTCAGTGAAATCTTCTTTTGAATGCGGATAAGTTTTTACAACAGTAAATTTTTCTGACTTAGGATATACATCAGATAAAACTCTGATATTTGATTCGAGCGTTTCAGATTTTCCGTCATTGTAAAAAGTTTTTAGAATGACTTTATGCGCTCCTGTTTTTCCGTTTGAAGGAACAAAAGCATAGGTAGGGTTCGCATCCTTTATAGAGGCTATAAAAGTATTATCAAAATAAATCTGAGATGAATCAGATTTAACATTTTGTTTTACAACTGAGAAGTTAACCTTTATACTGTCATTTAATACATACGAAGAATTATTAGACGGCGAGTTCAGCTTTGAATAAGCTTCCGGTTTTGTATTTACGGGCGGAGTGTTATCCGATTTACATGAATAAAAAAGAACACTGAAAATAATTACTGCAAAAAATCTTTTATACATTAATGTTCCTCTTTATTTACTAACTGAAACCAGTTACCGTCATCATCAGTGAGAGTCAGACAATTTTCAGAGCCGTCAGTGCCTTTGAAAACAACTCCTTTAGATATGGAATACTCCTTTGCTTCCTCCAGATTATCAGTATAAATAACAAAAGCTATATTTGCTTCCTGATAAGTTTTCGGGTTTGCAGGCTTACCGGGGCGAAGAAGAATTACATTTGAATTATTTTTCAGCCATACAAATTTTTCATGCTGAATTTCCTCTACCTCATATCCCAATATGTTTACATAAAAATCTTTTGCTGTGAGGGGATTTTTTACAAAGATTTCTATATGACCTTGTTCTATTTTCATGACTCAAAGATAGAAAATATAATTTATTTATTAAAGATTGATAAAAAAAATTTCTTTATGCTCTGCTCCTTTGGTTGTAATAATACTTTCCATAATACTGATTTTGCTAACAGAAAAAATTACATCTGTTTTAATGTCATCTAAATTTTTCAATTTTATTTTTCCTTTTATTCTGGCCAATGTAATGTGCGGGTGGAAATTTTTATCCTGAGTAAATCCGAAATCATTCAAAATATTTTTTATTTTTTCTGCCGGTTCAAAAATTTTATTTACTTTGCTGCTGCAATTCAGAAAAAGCACACGCGGTTTATCCAAATTTGGAAATGCGTTTATTTCCGAACAGTTGAAATTCAGTTCTCCATATTTATTTTCCAGTTCCATTTTCATCTCATCATAAATCAGTTCCAATTTTCTCTTATCAATCTCACCGATAAAGAAAAGTGTGATATGGAAATTCTTTGGATTCTCAAAGCGGGCCAAAAACGGCTTATCCACCTTTGTTTTCAGAAGATGTTGGATTTTTCGTATATTTTCCTTGTTTTCAGGGTCAATATTTATAGAAATAAACGCTCTCACAGGCAGATTTTAGTTCAAAAACCGTAAAAAACTAAATTGAATAACTATATTAAATTACGTATATTTAACGATTAAATCAAAAAAAATTTGGGAGATATTATAATGAAATTATTCAGAATATTCACTGTACTTTTATCCTTAACCCTTGCAACCGGATTTGTATATTTTTCGGGATGTACCTCAGCAGAATCTACAACAGGTAAATTAGCTTTCAGTCAGAAAGATTATCAGAAAGCAGAAGTTGAATTGAAAAAAGGTTTAGTAATTGATAAAAATGATGCTGAAGGCTGGTTCATGCTTGGATACTCACAAATTGAAAACGGACATTATGCAGATGCCAAAGAATCTTTTGCAAACGCAAGAAGATTATCAGCTGAATACAACGATAAAATTGTTCAATACTGGATTGACAAATACAATGCAGGCGCACAATCATTTTCAGACGCAGTAAAAAAGAATGATGCAAACGGCTATAAATCTGCTTTGAATTATTTTGAAGCAGCATACAATATCCAGCCTGATTCTACAAAAGGTGTTGAAGCATTAGGTAGAGTTTATTTTGCGTTAGGAAATAAAGATAAAGCTTTGAGCATTTTTGAAGAAGTCATTGCAAAGACAAACAGCCCTGAAAGCGCAATAAGAGTTGCAGCAATTTTATTCGATGAAGGAAATGCTTTACTTCAGGCAAAAAGAAATGATGATGCAGCAGCAACTTTCCAAAAAATATTAAACATTTCAGCACTTCCAAAATCAGACCAGTATTATGAAGTATCTTCATACAACTACGGACTTGCAAAGGTAAAAGCTGCTGAAGAATTGAAAACTGCAAATCCTGACGATCCTAAACTTAAAACATACTATTCAGAAGCTTTAACAGTTGTTGAACCGTTATCACAAACCAATATCAGCAATGCTGATATTAAGCCAAGAGTATGGGATTTATTAGTTGTTATATATGGTAACCTTGGTCAAACAGATAAAGCAACTGATGCTTATAAAAAAGCTGAAGAATTAAAAAAGAAATAAATTGAATTTTAATCCTGACTGCTGAAATGCAGTCAGGTGAAAATTATGGAACAACAAAATCCTCCTCAATACAATTATAATTATAACTATCCGAAGAAGAACTCTGGCGGTGCGCGTTGGTTTTGGGGAATTTTTATTTCCATTTTAGTTATTGCAATTTTTTTCACAGGTATATCTTTTCTATTTCTCGCTAAAGTTATTACAACTACCGGTGGCGGTGAAAGATATGAATACGACTACAGAAGCGGTAAAGGAAACGGAAAGATAGCTGTGGTTGATTTGGATTTTACAATAATTACATCTGACCCGATCGTAAGGCAATTCAAAAAATACCGCGAAGATAAAAATATTAAGGCAATCGTATTAAGAATTAATACTCCCGGCGGCGGCGTAGCTGCTTCGCAGGAAATGTATGAAGAAATAAAAAAAACACGGGATAGCGGTAAACCCGTTATAGTTTCATTTGCTTCACTTGCAGCAAGCGGCGGATATTACGCAGCATGCGGCGGAAGTCTGATTGTTTCAAATCCCGGTTCACTAACAGGAAGCATAGGAGTAATAATGTCTTTCGTTACTATTCAGGAGCTTGCAAAGAAACTCGGTATAGATGAAACAACAATAAAAAGCGGCGAGCTGAAAGATGCAGGAAGCCCTTTCAGATATCCGACAGAAAAAGATAAAGAATATTTTCAGGATATAGTCGACGATAGTTACCAGCAATTTTTAGATGTAGTTTCCAAAGAGAGAAAAATCGATATGGAAGATCTGAAAAAAATAGCTAACGGCAGAGTGTTTACAGGAAGTCAGGCAAAAAAATTAGGGCTTGTAGATTCACTCGGTACATTTGAAGACGCGATTAGAATCGCGGGCAGAATGGGCGGCATCGAAGGCGAACCAACGATTGTAAAAGAAAAGACACGATTAGGAATAGTTGAGCAGTTAATGGAAGGCTCAACATCTTCTGAGATAAAAGAATTAAAGCAGGATTTGAAAAACGAATTCATAGATAAACCGGTATTACAATATAAATTCGAAAAATAATTTTTAAATAAAAAATTATGACAAGAGCGCAAATTGCCGCGAAAATTTCAGAAGCTACTGGACTAAGTAAAAAAGAGACAGAGATTGTTGTAGAAGGATTCATCAGCTGCATCATAGAATGCCTGAAGGAAAACGGAAATATTGAAATAAGAGGATTCGGAACATTTAAAAATAATGTAAAGGAACCAAGAACTGCAAGAAACCCAAGAACAGGTGAAAGCATTTCACTCGGAAAAAGATATATTCCGATGTTCAAAGTTTCAAAGGAGTTCAAAAAGACAGTACAAGATGCTCTTGTAAAATAAAAGAGTTTACAAAGAATTTTTTAAATAAGTTTTATTAACAATCTATTAAAGGAGAAACACTATGCCTTGTGGCAAGAAAAGAAAACGTGCGAAAATGTCTACGCATAAGAGGAAGAAAAGACTCAGAAAGAACAGACATAAAAAGAAAATCAGATAAAAATTTTTTGCAGATGCTGAGGTTGAAAAACTTCGGCATCTGCATAAATTTTATCTTCAAAACTCCAAGTTTACACATCGCGCCCATGACACAAACCCGTAATCACAGCAGTTTTTCTATCCTTTTTGTAATTCAAAAATCGTAATTTCCGGTCTTACATTAAATCTTACCTGCCATAAGTGTCCCAATGCTCTATTTATATAAAGAGTTCTGTCATTGCTCAACTCATATTGTCCTGCAGAATATTTTTTGTTTTTTACAGGCAACATTGGCGGCTGAAGAAATGGTGGTTTAACTTGTCCACCGTGTGTATGTCCTGACAATATCCAACTGTTATATTCGCCCCAAACATCTAAATCGCAAACGTCCGGATTATGACACAGTAAAATATTTGCTTTTGATTTGTCAAAACTATTCAATGCCTTTTCGGGATTGAAGTTAAGTCCCCAATAGTCGTCAAAGCCGATAAAGTCTATTCCGTTTACTTCAGCACTTTCATTTCTTAATAGTTGAATGCCTTTGCTAGTAAGCTTTTCTGAAATTTTGTCCGCAACTGTGATTTGTGACCAATTTTTTCCGTAGTCGTGATTGCCTAAAATTCCAATAGTCGCTATTTTTCCTTTAACAATAATATTTAACGTATCTTCTAATTTGTCATATTGAACTTCATCTTTGTAAATGCTGACATAGTCACCTGTGTAAACAACGAAGTCAGGGTTAAATTCTTTTGCTTTTTTGAATGAGTTAATTATATACTTATAGTCAAAGCGATTTCCAATATGAATGTCGCTTATTTGCATAAGTGTCTTGCCAATAAGGTCACTTGGTAAATTCTTGACAGGCATTTTTACTTTCACAAATTCTAACCAAAATGGTTCAATTTGCCAGGTATACAAACCGCCGAAAAGTCCTATACCTGTTAGTCCCCAAAATGTTTTTTTAATAAATTTTCGTCTATTCAATACGTCTGCAAAATTTTTATCTCCACTCACTTAGGAATTTCACTACTTTATCTTTCCCTAAAATCTGAATAGTCAAAGGAAACTCAGGACCATGAGTCTGACCCGTTATTGCTATACGCAATGGTTGAAAGAACTTCTTTCCTTTTATTCCGAGAGCTTTTTGTGCTTCACTGAAAAGATTTTTTATATTTTCAATTTCACTAAAATCAGTTTCGCTGATTGCAGGAATTAAATAATTGAAAATTTTCTTTGCATCCTCTGAAGTAACAATTTCCTTATCTTCATCACTTTCAACAACAACTTTATCCTGGTAAAACATTTTAATATGCTCCCCTATTTCATTCAGCTTATTCAGATAAACACGGATTGCAGATACTACTTTTTTAGTTTTTTCAAAATCTGATGCATCATAGCCTGCTTCTGTTATATATGGAATAAGGAGCTCTGTCAGCTTATCCAAATCGTAATTCTTTATGTAATCATTGTTCATCCAGTTCAGTTTATCAATATTGAAAACTGCGCCCGCGCTATGAACTTTTTCCAATGAAAATAATTCAATAAGCTTTTCCATTGAAAAAATTTCTTCTTCAAGCCCATCGCCCGGATGCCAACCGAGTAAAGCAATAAAATTAATTAATGCTTCATTCAGATATCCCTTTGCCATATAATCTTCAACTGCTACGTCACCTTGTCTTTTGCTGAGTTTTGTCTTATCGGGATTTAATAATAACGGCAAGTGCGCCATCTTTGGTACTTCCCAGCCAAATGCTCTGTAGAGTATAATGTGCTTTGGCACTGATGTAACCCATTCTTCTCCTCTGATAATATGAGTAATTTCCATTAGATGGTCATCAATAACATTTGCTAAATGATAGGTAGGAAAACCGTCAGCTTTTAATAAAACCTGGTCATCAATAATATTTGTTTCGATCTTAATTGTGCCTCTTATTAAATCTTCAAAGATTATTTCTTCATTCAGTGGAACCTTCAGTCGAATAACATACGGAATACCTGAGTCCAGTTTTTCTTTAACTTCTTCAGGCGTAAAATCGCGCGCACGTCTATCATACATAGTCTGTCTTCCTTCAATCTGCTGAAGCTTTCTCATTTCATCAAGCTCTTCAGGAGTTTCAAAAGCATAATAAGCCATTTCCTTTCCAAGAAGCTCATCACAATATTTTTTATATATATCCAATCGTTCCGACTGATAATACGGGCCGAAGTCACCACCTTTGAACGGACCTTCATCTATATCCAGCCCAAGCTTATTTAATGCATCGATAATATTTTCAACTGCTCCTTCTACTTTGCGTGTCTGATCAGTATCTTCTACTCTTAAAATAAATTTTCCGTTATTATGTTTTGCGAACAGGTAATTGAACAGAGCTGTTCTCAACCCTCCCACGTGTAAATATCCTGTCGGTGACGGCGCAAAACGAACTCTTACTTCTGAATTTGACATGTATTATAAATTGTAATTAATTTTAATTATTGATGATGATTACAAACTCACCTTTTATTTTTAAACTGTTTTTGTTTTGTAACAGATCTTTTACTTTTCCTCTTTTAATCTCTTCAAATTTTTTAGTCAGCTCACGCCCTAAACAAACTTCCCTGTTGCCCATGTGTTTATTTATATCTTCAAGAGTTCTTAAAATTCTGAACGGAGATTCAAATATTATTACAGGCATCTTCATATTTTTAAACTCATTGAAAAGAGTTTCTCTTCCCTTTTTCAAAGGCAGAAAGCCGTGATAATAAAATTTATCGGTGGAAAATCCTGAAAGAACTAAAGAATGAATTAACGATGATGCTCCCGGAATTGAAACGACTTCAATATTTTCTTTTACACAATTGCTTACTAGAATACTTCCCGGATCTGAAATGCAAGGCGTTCCTGCATCGGAAATTAATGCTATGGACTTACCTGATTTTAATTCCCCAAGTATAAATTCAAGCTTTGAAGATTCGACCTGTGAATAATAACTTATCAGTTTTCTTTTTATTCCATATGCCGCTAATAATATTCCTGATGTTCTTGTATCCTCAGCTGCAATGTAATCAACGTTGTTTAGAACATAAATCGCTCTGAAAGAAATATCCTCTAAATTTCCTATAGGTGTTGAAACTATGTACAGAGTTCCTGCTTCAACTTTTAAATCAGGAAATTCTATTTGAGGAATCTCAATCAATTTTCTTTCTCATTTTCTTTTTAAGCCCGTCATATTTTCAGGAGACATTATAATATCAAGTTCCTTTTTTGAAATTATATTCCTTGCAATGATTAACTCATAAACCGATTTTCCTGTTGCAAGTGCTTCTTTGGCAATCTCTGAAGATTTTTCATAACCAATTACAGGCACCATTGCCGTTACCAAACCTATACTGTTCTCTACATACTTTCTGCATACTTCTACGTTTGCAGTTATTCCGTTAATGCATTTCTCATAGAGAGTTCTGCATCCGTTATTTAAAATTGAAATTGTATCAAATAATCTGAAAGCAATTACAGGTTCCATTACATTAAGCTCAAGCTGACCTGCTTCCGCCGCCATAGTAATTGTTAAGTCGTTACCTATAACCTGAAACGCAACCTGGTTAACAACTTCCGGCACTACGGGATTTACTTTTCCGGGCATTATCGATGACCCAGGCTGCAACGGTGGAAGATTTATTTCATTAAATCCTGCACGCGGTCCTGATGAAAGTAATCTCAAGTCATTGCATATTTTTGAGAGCTTCACTGCAAATCTTTTAAACACTCCGCTTACCTGTATGTATGCGCCGGTATCCTGAGTAGCTTCAACTAAGTTAATTGAAACACTCAGAGGAATTCCTGTGATTTGTTTTAAATAGCCGCATACAAGCTTTGCATAATCGGGATGTGAATTTATTCCCGTGCCTATAGCAGTTGCGCCCATGTTAATTTCAGTTATCAATCCCATCGCTTCTTTAATTCGTTTCATATCTTCATCTATCATTTCTGCGTAAGCGCCAAACTCCTGCCCCAATGTCATGGGAACGGCATCCTGCAATTGTGTCCTTCCCATCTTAATAACGTTTCTGAATTCTTTTTCTTTTTTCCTCATTGAGGTTTTAAGCTCAGAAATTGTTTTAAGCAAATTCAATGTTGAAAGATACAGGGCAATTCTGAATGCAGTCGGGTAAGCATCGTTTGTTGACTGCGACATATTAACATCGTTATTCGGATGCACTAATTTATATTCGCCTTTTTTACCGCCAAGTTTTTCATTGGCAATATTTGCGATAACTTCATTTGCATTCATGTTTGTTGATGTACCCGCTCCGCCCTGGAGCATATCAACAATGAACTGATCATAATATCCGCCCTTAACTATTTCATCACAGGCATGCACTATAGCTTTGGTTTTAGTTTTATCCAACAGCCCTAATTTATTATTTGCAAGAGCCGCTGCCTTTTTAACGTGAGCTAAAGAATTTATAAAAATCGGATTTATCGATAACGATATTCCTGTTATCTTAAAATTTTCTGCAGCTCGCATTGTCTGCACACCGTAATATGCTGTATTAGGTATTTGAAGACTTCCCAAGAAATCTTTTTCGATTCTATATTTCATATGATAATTGTATGACTACAAAATTAACTTTTTTAGCTTTGAATTGTAATGAAAATCAGTGCACCTAAAGAGTAAAATAAGTGGAACGAATTTATCTTACTAATTCGGTAAATTGTTAAATGCTAGTTATAGGAAAAAATCCAATCTTCGAAATTCTAAAGAATAATCCGAAGGACATAAATAAAATTCTCGTTCTAAAAAAAATTGACCCGGATAAACGCTCTAAGGAAATCGTAAAAATGGCAGAGGATTTACAAATCCCCGTTCATTTTATGAATGACCACCAATTCAAAGTTTACTTCGATAAAAAAAATAAAGCTGAAGGAATTGATCAGGGCATAATTGCCTTCATAAAAGACTATGAGTATACTGAACTCCGCACTATAGTAAATAAGTGTAAAGAAAATCCGCGAAGCGTAATTGCAATATTAGATGAAATAACCGACCCGCATAATTTCGGAGCAATAATTCGTTCTGCAGTATGCCTCGGAGTTGATGGAATAGTAATACCGAAGCATAACTCCGCCGAAGTAAACCATACAGTAATGAAAACTTCTTCCGGAACAGCTAAGATGATAGATATAGCTATGGAAGGCAACCTGAATAACACAATGAGATTTCTAAAAGACAACGGATACTGGATTGCTGGAGCAGATTTAGCGGGAGATAAATTTATTCACGAAGCAGATTTTAAAGGAAAAATTGGAATTGTACTCGGCAGCGAAGGAACAGGAATGAGAAAAACTGTGCGTGATAATTGTGATTTTTTAGTAAAGATTCCTATGAGCGGAAAAACTGACTCGCTGAACGTTTCTGTATCGGCCGGTATTATTTTTTATGAGATACTAAGGCAGAACTTATAAATCCTGTTTTGTCTTCGATGGCAGCGGGATATCATATTTTGCCATTAGTTTGTATAAATGACTTCTCTGTATCTGCAAAGCTTCTGCTGTGTGGCTTACGTTGTACTTGTAATCATGCAGCATCTTTTCAATGAACAATCTCTCCGATTCATTCTGAAAATCATTCAGCGACATATCTTTATTCAGTAACTCATTGTACAATTTTAATTCCCTATTAGCAGGCAAATCTATATCATCTTCATCTATAACTTTCCTGTCGCTTGTAATAATTAATCTCTCTACTAAATTTCTTAACTCACGGACATTGCCGGGATAACGGAAAGTTTTAAGCAGTTCAATCGCTTTATCAGAAAATTTTTTTGCAGGAATTCCGTTTTGCGTACATATAGTTTTAGCAAAGTACTCAACAAGTTCTTTCACATCTTCCGCATGCTCACGCAAAGGAGGTAAATTTATCTGGAGCACATTTATTCTGTGATATAAATCCTCCCTGAAATGTTTCGATTCAACTTCAGGCAGCAAATCCTTATTTGTAGAAAAAATAAATCTCACATCAAGCTTAATTGCAATATTGCTTCCCTCACGAGTAATTACATTATCTTCAATTACTTTCAATAATTTTGATTGAAGGTCCATAGATAAATTACTTATTTCATCA
>JBHEKU010000008.1:0-9096 GCA_041859205.1 Ignavibacteria bacterium
AAAAAGAATACTGAAGTTCTATCGGAAAAAAATGAAGAGCTGCAGAAAATTAACAACAAACTTCTCAGATTAAATGAAGAAAAAAATTATTTTTTAAATCTTGCTGCCAATGATTTAAAAATACCTTTGGGGAGGATAAGTGGTAAAATTAATTTAATAAAGAACGGGGGAAATGAGCAAAGGCATGCTGAGCTTACCGATATACTTATTGAATCCTCTCATATGCAGAAAATAATTTCAGAACTGCTTACTATTAATGAAACTGTAACAACGGGCTGATCTCACACTCTATGATAAATCTCCACTTAGATATTGACATACTCACACTACCTGAATATGAGGCGAAGAAAAAAATTGATGATACAATTTTTATTGCAGAACATTTTTGTTCAATCGAGCTATTCGAAGAATGTAAATACTGCAGTGAAAACGCTTTACGCATGGCAGAGCAAATTAATTACATAAAAGGAATAGCCGGTTCGAAGTATGTACTCGGCATGCACTATGATAAATTAAATGATTTTTTAAAAGCAATACCTTTGCTTGAAGACTCAGTAAAAATTTATGATTCAATTAATGATTTTAAAAATGCCGGTATAGCATGTAAAGAGCTTGGCATTTGCTGCTGGAAAGCGGGAGATTATAAATCACAAATAGATAATTTTTTTAAGGCATTATATCATTTTCGTCAAATCGGAGATGAAAAACTTGAGAGCGATATACTAAATTGTATCGGGAATTATTATCTGATAGTAGTCGAGTACCCGCTTGCACTGGAATATTATTCAATGGCATTAAAACTCTCACGGAAATTCCTGAATATAAGTGTGTGCATAATAATATTGTATAACAAAGCATGTACTTATTATAACTTGAGGGAATATAGTAAGGCTTTAAGTCACTTGTATGCTGCTCAGGATTTTAATTTAAAAATTGAGCAAAACCGGTATTTTGAGTATAGAATTATGAATACTACTGCGAGTATCCACAGCCTGCAGGGAGATTATGAAAATGCAGAAAGAATTTACTTAAAATGTCTGAATTATTTTATGAAAACCAATCGAAATGTCGATAGATGTGATACGCTGGTTAATTTGGCAAACAATTATTCCCAAATGAATAAGCAGGAACTTGCAGAAGCGACTTATCAACAAGCACTTGCACTCTCATTTGAAATAAACAACAAAACTATGATGGTAACCTCCTGCAGAGAACTGTCAAAATTTTATGTGATGGCAGGAAATTTTAAAGAAGCATTATTGTATATGAGGAAATTCAGTATTTTGGATTTTGAAAGGAATAGAACTCTTCAGGAAGATAATGTCAGAAAATTAAATGTATTGCACAAAGTAGATATAACAAAAAAAGAAACAGAAGTACTCTCAGAAAAAAATGAACAGCTGAAATCTTTGAATGAGAAACTTGTAAAACTGAATAATGAAAAATTTATTTTTTAAATCTTGCTGCCAATGATTTAAAAATACCTTTGGGGAGGATAAGTGGTAAAATTAATTTAATCAGAGAGGGAAAAAAAGAAACCAAACACAAAGAGCTTACTGAAATTCTTATCGAATCTTCACTAATGCAAAACATCATATCAGAACTTCTTACCGTCAACGAATCCCAATCTGCAAAATAAAAACCCTTATCTTTTTGAATTGTAAATTTTGGATATACTAAGGAATTTTGTGAATGGTAAATAACGATATCCTTCTCAAAGCCTACAGCTTAATGTGCGATGCCAGAGCAATGGCAGAGACTTATGATGCAAACAGGCAGATATGCAAATTTGTGCATTCAACATCACGCGGACATGAGGCAATTCAGCTTGCTGCCGCATTTCAATTAAAAGAATACGATTACTTAAGTTTATATTACAGAGATGAATCATTTTTATTGGGACTTGGATTTTCTCCCTATGAATTAATGCTTCAGCTTCTTGCAAAAAGAGATGACCCGTTCTCAGGCGGAAGAACATACTACTCACATCCTTCAACAAATAGACCGGGCTTCCCGAAAATTCCGCATCAGTCAAGCGCAACCGGAATGCAGGCAATCCCTGCAACAGGCATGGCTCATGCCGTTTCTTATTTGGAATCGGAAGGGAAGTTAGATAAAGAAAAAATGCCGATAGTACTTTGCTCGCTTGGTGACGGTTCAGTTACCGAGGGTGAAGTTGCAGAGGCATTTCAGATGGCAGTATTAAAAAAGCTGCCGATAATTTATTTAGTGCAGGATAATCACTGGGGAATATCGACCAGCGGCGATGAAATGTATGCAATGAATGCTTATGATTACGCAGCAGGATTTAAAGGAATGGAAAGAATGCAGATAAACGGAAGCGACTTCGTAGAGTCCTATGAAAAAATGACTGAGGCAATAAATTACGTACGCGATAACAGAGCACCGATACTTGTTCATGCAGAGGTACCTTTGCTCGGGCATCATACATCAGGTGTAAGAAAAGAATGGTACAGAACAGAAGAAGATTTGAAAAAGCATGAGGCTGTTGACCCGTTCCCTAAATTAAAAAAACTTCTTTTAACACGCGGAGCAAAATTAGAAACTCTCGACCTTGTTGAAGCAGAAGCAAAGAAAAAAATTCTTAAAGAATTTGATAAGGCAGTGAAATCTCCCGACCCTGACCCTGCAACGGTTACAGAACATGAGTTCGCTCCGACGACAGTAACGGAAGAACTGGGTGTTCGTGAGCCTGAAGGCAGAGAACCGATTGTGATGGTTGACTGCGCACTTCATGCAGTTGATGAAATTATGAAAAGTGATTCGCATGCATTATTGTATGGACAGGATGTTGGAAAAAGATTAGGCGGAGTATTCAGAGAGGCTGCAACGCTCGCACAGAAGTACGGCGACCACAGAGTATTCAATACACCAATACAGGAAGCTTATATTGTGGGTTCAACGGCAGGCATGAGCGCAGTCGGGTTAAAGCCTATTGTGGAAATTCAGTTTGCTGATTACGCATTTGCAGGTGTGAACCAATTGCATGTTGAACTATCGAAGTCATGTTATTTATCAATGGGAAAATTTCCTGTCGGCTGTGTGATAAGAATTCCTATAGGAGCATACGGCTCAGGCGGACCGTATCATTCGGGTTGTATTGAATCAAGTTTGCTTCCTATCAGAGGAATTAAAATTGCATATCCTTCGAACGGGGCAGACTTAAAAGGATTATTGAAGTCAGCTTATCTTGACCCAAACCCTGTTGTAATGTTTGAACATAAAGGTTTATACTGGAGCAAAGTTCCGGGAACAGGTTATGCTATGACAGTTGAGCCGGATGAAAATTATATTGTACCATTTGGTAAGGCAAGAATTGTTCAGCAGGCAAAGCAAAATAAAATTGATGACGGTGAATCTCTCGTGGTAATTACGTATGGAATGGGAGTTCACTGGGCGTTGAATGCATCAAAGAATTTTCCCGGACAGATAGAAATTTTAGATTTAAGAACATTGAATCCTGTAGATGAAGAAGCAATGTATTCATCAGTAAAGAAACACGGTAAATGCATTGTGCTTACGGAAGAGCCGGTATTAAATTCATTTGCTGAATCACTTGCAGGAAGAATATCAAGAGAATGTTTTAAATACTTAGACTCAGCAGTTGAAGTTGTCGGTGCATTGAATGTACCTGCGATAGCACTGAATTCCGGACTTGAAGCGGCAGTTCTTCCCAGCGCTGAAAAGCTGACAAAGGTATTACGTGAAGTTTTAAACAATTAATTTTATATTTGTTAATGATTTAGGTGTAACTTTTTTACATTGACAAAAAATAACAAATAAAGCATGTTACTTGTAATCTTTTTTTAAACTCTAAGAAAGATAAGAAGTATCTAGTCACAACCTTAATCTCATTTTGCAGAACAAATCCATCCTGTTTGTTTTGCTGCAATATTAAACCTCAAAAGAAAGTAAGTTAGTAACTCAAACCACCATCATAATGTAAAATTATGTTGTATTTATTTTTATGCTGATAATGAGATAATACTTAACCTCCTCAAATAAAAAAAAATATACCCCTTTCAAAATAATTAAAAATTCTTTGTGCTTTCATTTATATGAAAACTGAAGAATTTTGAAGTAAGCTCTGAGAAATAAAATTATACAATTAAACTAACTTAACGAGGAAAAAATGAAAAAACTCATTCTTTTTTTTCTGCCGGTAGTGCTCATAGCTCTATCATTAGGATTTTATTATTCTAACGGCGGAAACACTGCTAGCTCTATAGCAGAACAATTAAACACAACGTCACAAATTCCGGTTGTAAACCAACAGTTCGATAACGTTGGTGCATGGATATCGGGTTCTGCATTACCCAGCGCCAGATATTATCATGGCGGCGTAGGTCATGTAAGAAATGATTCAGGTTTTGTATATGTGTTCGGTGGAGACTCCACAGGTGCAGGTACAGCAGCCGGTGTAAATACATACAGATATAATATCGCAGCCAATTCATGGTCACAAATGGCTTCATTACCACAAGGAAGAAGACTTATGGGCTCAGCAAAATTAGGCGATACAGTTTACTGTTTAGACGGTCTTAACGGTTTTGGTTCAAACATGACTTTGTATAAGTACAACATTAATGCAAATACATGGTCAACAGGAGCAAATGCACCTGACAGTATGTGGTATGTAAAAGCAGTTGGATATCAGGACAGCTTGATTTATCTAGTCGGAGGTTACGGAGCAAACGGTGTTACCAGAACTTCCGTATTCCTTTACAACGCAAAAACAAATTCATGGAGAACAGCAACAAGTCTTCCATTAGGAAGAGGCGACGGTGCGCTTGCAATGGCAGGTGATACAATCGTTTATGTTGGCGGTCTTAATGAATCAGTTGCTGTAACAGCTGTAACTTACAGAGGTGTTGTAAGCCAGTCAGACAGAAGCCAGATTACATGGACAACAGGTGCAAGTTATCCTGCCGGTGTAAGATACAGATGGAATGCTCAATCATGGGGCAATAAAGGTGTTATCGTTTCAGGCGGTGCCTCAACAGGATTCACCGGTTCACAGGAAACATATGTATACAGCCCGGGTGCAAATACCTGGACTGCTCAGACAAACATGCCTTCAATTATGCTTGCTTATGCCAGCGGTTCTGTAAGATATAACAGCGGTATTTGGAAGTATGTTATAGGCGGCGGTGTAACATCAGGTCCGGCTTTATCAGGAAATACATTAGTATTCACAGATACATTATCAACACCTCCTCCACCTGCTTCAGGTGATAGCGTATTGGTAATGTTCCACGATACAACAATTGCAACAGGTCAGGTAAAGAGACTTGCTGATAGAGATTCAACCATGAAGCATTTATCAACAATGATTTCCAAATACAGAACATTCTACTTTAATGCAACAACACCAAATTTACCAAGCTTAGCAAATTATAAAACAGTAATTCTGGTTGAAACCAGCTTTGATAACTCAGGTGCATTATTCTTAGGCGCAACTGCAAGAGCAGATTTAAAAAATTGGCTCTCATCAGGAACCCCTGCAGATAAAAAAGCACTTATTTCTATCGGTGCTGACCAGGCCTATAATTATGAAAGAGCAGCTACTCCTGTAGCAGCTTTAGATACAGCATTCGCAAGAGGATTCTGCGGTATGATATACAGAGTTGACCAGGGTACTCCTGCTGCAACCGGCGGTGATATCACAGGTCTTTTCCCACAGGATTTAACTACCAGAAATTTATTAGCGCCAACAGGAACAGGCAACACAGGTTACTGGCCTGACGGAGCAAGCCTGGCACCGGGCAACGGAACAAGAACAGCTGCTTATAAATATAACGGCCACACAGCTACAGATACATTAGGCGGTATGTCAGTAAATACACCCGGATACTTCACAGTAACATCATTACAAGATCCAAGATACTTTGAAGGCGGAGCAAAAGGCTGGTTACTTGCATTGATTACATATGCTAAATCTAACGGTGGAACAATAACTTCTACAACACCTTTAACAAGTACAATAGCAGAAAAATATTCATTATCACAAAACTATCCTAATCCTTTCAATCCGACAACAAAGATCAATTTTGCAATTCCGCAGAATGGTTTTGTTTCATTGAAAGTTTATGATATTTCAGGTAAAGAAGTAATGACACTTGTAAATAAAAATATGACAGTTGGAAGTTATGCAGTTGATTTCAACGGAGCATTACTTTCAAGCGGTGTTTATTTTTACAGATTAGAAACAGGAAGCTTCTCAGAAACAAAGAAAATGATGCTTGTAAAATAATTTTCAGAAATTATTTTTTTTATAATGATAAGCCGGTCATGAAATTTTCATGGCCGGCTTTTTTATTATAAAAAATTTGTAAAAAAAACAAATATATTTGAAATATTTTTGGAAAATTTTTCATTATAACTTTTACTATTGCTTTATAGCAATTATTTTCTAAAATTGTACTACCTCTTGAATTTTAATATATAAGAAAGGAATCTATCTCGGTGCTTTTTGGAATAACTATATTCGATTATTTAAAATTATCATAATAAATGAAGTCCATTCTGATTTATTCAGTGTGGACTTTTTTTATTAAAAATTTTCACTGAGAATTTTCAATAAAAAAATACAGTAAAAAATTTTCTATTAACTAATCCTTTAAATAAGGTAAAAACCATGAAAAAATGTACTTTATTGGTAGTTCTGCTTCTTGTTTTTGCAGCGAATGTTTTCGCTCAGAGCAGCAGCATCTCAACAAATGAGATAAACCCTAATTCTCCTGTTTATACAGGAAAAACCCCTCAGGCCAACTCTAATCTTGATGCGCTTGGTGATTTATTAAGAAACCACAACGTGGATTCTGTAACACCGGGAAACGCAGTTTCCTACGGTGTAGTTTGGACAGGCTCATATTATATTGTCAGCCAGTTCAATGCTAATAAATTTTATAAAATCAGCGCAGCCTGGGTAAAGCTTGATTCATTTGCAATCACAGGCGGTACAGGTTCATTCAGAGATATGGCTTTTGCAAAAGGCTTACTCTGGGGTGTTAACACAACCGGTCAGATTTTCGGTGTTGATACAGGAACAAAAGCAGTTGTTAAAACTATTACAACAAGCTTAACAACATTAAGAGCAATAACTTGGGACCCATACAGAAATGGTTTCTGGGTAGGAACAAACAGTTTCACAGGTCCATTAAGATTTGTTGATACTTTAGGTGCTGCAACTTTATCAATCACAACTCCTGCTTCAGGCTTATATTCAGTTGGTTATGAAGATATGGGTTCACAGGCAACTTCATTTATTTGGATTGGAACAGATCAAACACCTACTTCTAATACAGGTACAGCATTACAAAAATACAATGCAGGAACACTTGCAGCAGTTGGTACTGCATTAAATCTTACAATTCCACTTACAACAGGTGCTCCATTAGCATCAGGCGGCGGTGAAGTTGTTACGAATTTAGTGGCAGGAAAAAGAACATGGGTTGGCTTAGTACAGGGAACACCTGACAGAGTTTTTGTAGTAGAGCTAAGCAATCTTCCTGTTCCGCCGGCATCTGATTCAGTATTAGTAATCACCAACGATTCAGTATTGGCAACAAACTTAGCAATAAGAAAAGCAGACAAAGATACATTACAAAAATATCTACCTATGTTAACGAGCAAAATCCGATACATCACCAAAGATACCAACTCAACATTACCAAGCTTATCCAACTACGGAACAATCATCGTACAGGAAACAGCATTTGATGCAATACTTGCAAGAGGATTATCTAATCCACAAAGAACAGCAATTAAAACATGGTTGGAAACAGGTACACCATCAGCTAAAAAGTCACTTCTTTTAATTGGCGGTGACGTCGGTTATAACTATGACAGAGCAGCAAATCCGTTCACAGATACAGTATTCTCAAGAACATACGGCGGATTCCAATATCTTGCTGACAATGCAGCTCCAACAGGTTTTGCATCAGTAGTAAATATTGGCAGCGGTGCTACAGACCCATTGTTAACAACAGCAGGCAACTATTATCCTGACGGATGCCGACCAATAAGCGGTGGTGCAGCATGGCAGAGATATTTAAACAGAAGCGCTACAGATTCAGTTGCCGGTATCGGTAAAGTCGGTGCTAACTGGGTAGTTGCTACAATATTCCAGGATCCAAGATATTATACAACAAATGGCGGTGCTGGTGCATCAGATGTAGGATTCAAGAGAGTTCTTAGAGCAGCACTTTCATTCTTGAAATCAAACAATGGTACATTAACAGGTGTTACACCTGTAACAACTATTGCTGATAAATATTCTTTATCACAAAATTATCCAAATCCATTCAACCCAACAACAAAAATCAGCTTCTCAATTCCGACAAACGGTTTTGTAACAATGAAGATTTTTGACGTTGCAGGTAAAGAAGTAATGACACTTGTAAATAAGAGCATGACAGTTGGAAGCTACTCAGTAGATTTCAACGGAGCAAGCTTATCAAGCGGTGTTTATTTCTACAGATTGGAATCAGGTAACTTTGTTGAAACAAAGAAAATGATGCTTGTAAAATAATTCTGAGCAGCAAAGAAAATTTATTAAACCCGTACGGCTTTATTAGCTGTACGGGTTTTTTATTTCATACGGCAATTTAATTAAGGTTCTTCAAATCTGAAGAATATTGTCCCTTTTAAGCTTATATATTGTTAAAAGAAATAGTGGTATAATGTTAACTTCAAAATAATTACGAGTTTTTTACATTGACAAATCGAGTTAAAAAAGACAACTTGAACATTACAGGTTCACAAAATTTTTTTACAAAACGTAAAAACAAAACCAAAAAAGGAAAAAGGACAAATGAAGACAAAATTTATTTACAGTAGTATTTTGCTCTTAGTTGTAACGGGTCTATTTTTAGGATTTACAACATCCGAAAACCCGAAAAATTTATTAACAAGAACAGGTAATGGAACAGAAAAAATAGTAAGCGGCCCACAAGGCGGTCCCGTTGATGCTGCTACATTTTCTGAATCATTCGAAGGCGTAACATTTCCTCCTGCAGGATGGCTCAAAATTTCTGAAGTAGGAAACGTTGCTAATACATGGGCAAGATACAC
>JBHEKU010000124.1:0-34404 GCA_041859205.1 Ignavibacteria bacterium
TATGGTAATTAAAATTTATCAGGCAGCTGTTAAAAAATCGGAAGAGGCTCCTCCTCCTCCTGCTCCCCCTACAAAGGAAGAAGTTCTTCTGACAGAAATACGGGATTTATTAAAGCAGAGCAAAGACATTGCAAAGTAAATATATACTAACAGCTATTGTAAAAAAATCGATAACAGATAAGTACTATTTGGTATAAGAATTGCTCTAATGTAATATTTATGTCGTCATTGACATATTCCAAAAATCAACCCTTTAATGAAAAAATTCTTTACCCTTTTCCTTCTTATCATATCAGTTAAGTTTGCATTCAGCGGTGGAGCGGGAACTAAGTTCCAGATGTACGTTCCTCCAACAAATGAAAATGTGAACAGACCTGTATGTATGGTAATAACTGCCTTTACCGATTCCACTTCATTTGTACTTACGGATGATAATTCTGATGGTGATAATGATGATTCCTTTTCAGGAATGTTAATGAGAGGGCAGTCTTACGTTTGTTATATGAAGGACGGTGCTGTGAACGATGATGCTGGCGGAAAATGGGACGGAGATTATTTTACGGTTACTTCTACAAAGCCTGTGATTGTTTATCAGGCAGTGAACTCTGACTGGGAGCATGATTTTATTCCTTCCGATAACGGTACTATGACGGGCAACACTTTTTTTATATACGTTAACACATCACCATTTTCAAATCGCGATATAAACGTTTTCACATATTTTGATAGTACGAATGTAAGAATAAATGATATTTCAGTTTCCGGTTCAAACAATACCGGACTTACTTCAGTAAACCCGCTCCCGAATAATAATCTTGTTGTAAATAAAAATCTGAACATAAAAGAAGATCTGATATATACTTCTTCTATCGGAATAAATTTATTAAATAACGGAAAGAGTTATATGATAACAACTTCCAAACCTGTAAGTGTTCAGTATGGCGCGTTATCAACAAATGCCCGCGAGGCAGGTGCTTATGTTCCGGGGCTAACAGGCAGCACGCTTGATTCTCTTTTCTACTTTAATATTCCATCTGATTATAAAAAAGAGCAGGAACTAAGAGTTGCTTCTTATTCGAACAATGTTACACTTAAAGTTGACTGGCTAAACAGTGGAGGTAACTGGGTACAGCTTCAAAGTTTTAATTTAAATCAGTATTCAGTTGGAAATTTTCTGGATAATGGAAATCAGACTGAACGGAAATTTCGGGCATATACAAGCGGCGGTAAGGTCTCAATCTTTGAAGGCAATTATCTTCAGAGCTCATCGGGGGCAACAAGCTCAGATATTTATACTTATGCAGCATCTGACAGAGGTAATAACGCCGGAAAGAACTTAGTTGTGTATCTGCCGCAGCCGAGCAATATCAGTAATTGTGTAATACCCGGAACAGTAAATAAATATACTACACTGGCGGCTGACGGATTATTCTCACATCTTTTTATATATGCAAACTATGACGCTTCTGCGGTGAGAATTCGTGATAATAACTTAGCGGGAATTATCGATACTACAGTAAATTTATCTGCAGGTAAGTTTTATGATTTCAGGGTAAAAAAAACGAAATATAATCAGCTTAGTAATAACGGAAGTACAATTCCATATCTTAGAGTTACTTCAACTCAGCCAATAAATGTAGCAGCATGCAACTGGTCAACTGACTGGATGTGTTTCGCTAATGATGCAATTGCCGATAACGTTAATGTAATAAATAACACTTCCAAAACGGATGTAACAACAACAGATACCTGTTCATATTTTGCTTATTTAACGAACAGGTCAGGTGTATCGCTTACAGCAGCATCAGTTATAGTTACTATCCCGGATGGTCTGGTATACCAGTCATCAACGTTTACAAATAAAGCAGGCGTTAACTTAGGAGCGGGCACTTATACAGCCGGCACTACACAAAGCACAATAAAATGGAGCGGATTTTCTTTTACTCCCGCTGATACTTTAAGAATAAAAATTACCGGCAAAGGCGAATTAAATTATTACACAGGTAATCCTATACCGAATAATACATCAGTTTCTATTTCAACAATTTTAAAAGGTAATGCTTTAACTGATACTTTATCCGCACAGAATTCATCATCTGTTGTTTTAAAAAATTCAAATCCCAATACTCAGATAAACAACTATGTTCTTGCATTCGAAGATATAAAAAACAGCGCATGGAATGACTGGGACGTGAATGATTTTGTTGCAAGCATGAAGCAGACGATTGTCTCCGACCTGAATTTAAATATCACAAAGATTACCTATGAATACGAAGCGCTTGCAAGAGGCTCTTCATTCGATCATATATTCAAACATAAAATAAATCTTACAGGCAGCACAACAACTTCGCTTACGGTTTATGATACATTGGGAAATATAATTCCTGCTTCGAGTTTTTCAAGTCAGGGAAATAGCGGTGCTTTTACAACAACAATTTTTCCTTCAAGTAAGGCTGCGTTACCGCCGGCAGGAGGATTGTTCAGCACGAATACAAGTCCGCTGCAGGCAGGTGTCAAAAAAGGTTATAAGGCTAAGTTAGAAATCACTGTTAATAATACAAACAATCCTTTAAGCGGATTTACAAATGGAAAATCAGACCCGTATATAATTACATCAGTCGGTGGAGAAATTCACGTCGCATCTATTGCCGGCCCGTCAGGCAATACACAAAATCTTGATAATGCATCATTAGTAGGGCAGCCGCTCTACGGATATTATTTAGACTTAGGTTATCAGAATCCGAATAATTTTAAATGGCCTTTAGAAGGTCCTGCTTATCCGATATGGGTGGCATATCCGAGATTTACTTCTTATATAACATCAAGCAGGACGGCAAATACTGACTGGTATAATTTCCCGGATACAACAAAGGTCTGGAAGAAAAGAGTTGTAACGACCGATGAAATAAATTATACACAGCAGGCAAATGACAGATATGAACTGATAAATAAAGGCACAGGCAAAAGAATTTTTGAAGACTCAATAGCTAAGTTTTTTGCATCGCCCAAATATTCTGATTTAGACGGTGACGGAATACAGGAAGTTATAATAGGTGCAATGGATAAGAGAATGTATGCATTCAGAAGCAACGGTGAAATTATGCCGGGCTTTCCATTCCCTACGGACGGTTTAATTCGCTCAACAGTGGCAATTGACTCTGTGAACGGAAAGAAAGTAATTGTATTCGGCTCAGATGATGGAAATTTATTTGTTATTGATAACGCAGGGAATTTACTAAAGGGTTTTCCGTTCTATACAGGAGCGCCGATAAAATCATCTCCGGTGATAGCGGATATTTATAACGACGGCAATAAAGAGATAATAATTTTTTCAGGCAACGGCAAATTATTTGTGCTTGGTTTTGACGGACAGGTAAAAAGCGGTTTCCCTGTGAAAGTTCAGAAGATAGAAGATTCGTATGGCAACTTAGTAATACTGCCTTCACCTGCCATAGGAGATATAGATAATGACGGCTCTAAAGAAATTGTACTCGGGACTGCAGACAGCACTTTGAACGTCGTAAGAGCAGACGGAAGCATTCAGCAGGGCTTCCCGGTAAAATTGGACAATGTTGTTTATTCTTCTCCGTTAATTTCTAAATTAAACGGAAATAATTATAATATAGTAGCTGCATCAAGCGGGGGATATTTATATTTATTAAAGCCTGACGGCTCAGTAATTACTCAGCGTCAGCTTGCTCAGGGATTTATATCATCTCCGGTGATTGCCGATATGGACAGAGATTCAACTAAGGAAATTTTGATTGCAGGAACAGACGGAAACATATTGTCAATAAATCCGAACACTGCACTGGATGTGAACTGGAATATGCAGACGATAACGGAAATAAACTCAAGTCCCGTAGTTGCAGATGTTGACGGAGACGGATTTACAGAAGTTGTTTACTGCGGAATGAACGGAACTGTTTTTGTTATTAACAAAGACGGTGTGATGGACCTGTATACAACAAATTTATTCGGACTCTTCAACGGATGGATTATTTCATCACCTGCCATAGGTGATTTAGACGGCAATGGAAAACTTGATATTACTATTGCATCATTTGATGAGACTATAAAAACTTATGAGCTGCCGAATTCTGATGCAAGCTCAGTAATTCAATGGCAGTTCTTCGGAAAGGATTTAGCCAATACAAGATTTGACGGAGTAAATAATAATGTAAACCCTGCGGGAAATCAGTTAGGACAGATTTTCAACTATCCTAATCCTGTAAAGGAATCAACAACGTTAATAAGAGCTGAGCTCCCAATCGAAACGCAGGAGATAAAGCTGCAGATATATGATTTGGGCGGGCAGCTGGTAAAGTCAGTATCATTTAAAGAATTTTCACGCAACGGGTTTTTCTTCGACTACAGATGGGATTTGAAAAACGAGAGGGGAGTTGATATAGCCAACGGAGCATACATTTATATCATAAAAGCAAAGGTGAACGGTAACGAATATACAAAAAGCCAAAAGATGGGAGTTGTAAGATGAGAAAGATTATATTAGCAATATTTATGTTGTTCGTTACAACAGCTTATTCACAAAGCGGCGAAGGCGGTGAACCCGGAGCATTTATGAAGAACGGCTTTGGAGCAAGACCAAACGCTCTCGGAAATTCATACACAGCAATATCAAATGACGCTTCGGCAATATTTTATAATCCGGCAGGACTTTCATCGGTAAATAAGCTTCAAGTCATGGGAATGTATTCAAACTTATTCGGAAGTGTTGAAGGTTTGAATTATGGTAATATCGGAGTATCAAAAGGATTTGAGTTCGGCACTATGGGGCTGGGAATAATTTATTCATCAGTATCAGATATTCCGTATGTTGAAAACGTTTCAGGACCATCGGGAGAAACTTTCTCAGATAATGAAATGGCTGTGATTTTATCGTACTCCAGAATAGTAACGGATAATTTACAGATAGGAATAAACGGTAAATTTATAAGGCATACAATTGCAGGATATGAGGCATCGGGAATTGGTTTCGATGTTGCTTTGCTTACGACTTTTAATGAGAAATTTAAAATGGGATTAATGATTCAGGATGCAATAGGCGCTAATATAAAATTAAACGGAAGAGAAGATACATACATCAGCAAATTTAAATTTGGAATTGCTTACAATCCGATATCAGTACTCACAATTTCCCCTGAAATAATGGTAACGGGGAATAAGAAAGCGCAGCTTTCCATAGGGAGTGAGTATGATGTTTACAAAAATATGATTAAATTGAGAGGCGGTTATAACACCGTTCAGGAAGCACCTTCATTCGGTGTAGGAATAAAATATTCACAGATAAATATTGATTATAGTTACAGCAGGAACGGCGACCTTGGCAATGTAAGCAAGTTCGGTTTTATTTTAGAATTTTAATTTAAGTACTACTAATAAGTAAGAAATACATAAAAGTTTAATGAAGAAAAACAGACAAATTTTAGTAATTGATGATGATGCAGTAACACGCAAGCTCATTTGCCATAATCTTGAAAAAGAAGGGTACACTGTGTACGATGCAAATTCCTCAAATGAAGGACTGGCGCAGATTAAAAAGCATAACATTGACCTGGTATTCTGCGATGTAATGATGGACGATATAGACGGTTTTGAATTTTGTAAAATGGTAAGACAGGATGAAAAGTATCAGGCATTGCCCTTCGTGTTCATTACCGCAAGAACTTCCAATGAAGATAAAATAAAAGCGCTGAATCTCGGCGCCGATGATTTTATTTCCAAACCGGTTAATATTCAGGATCTGCTTCTTAAGACAAGTTCTATATTAAAGAGAGTTGAAATATACAGAGTATACGGAATAAGGAAAAAATTCGAAGAGACATTTTCAGAAAAGCCATTCCAGATTTTACTTGTAGATGATGACCCGATAATTTTAAAAATATTAAGTGTTACGTTCATGGGCGCAGGATATGATTGTCTGATTGCAAATAATGCTCAGGAAGGATTTGCGCTGGCAAGAATCCATAATCCTGATTTAATTTTATCCGATTACATGATGCCTGATGTCGACGGTTTCACTTTCAGGAAAATGCTTCTGGAAGATAACAGGCTGAGCCAGATACCTTTTATTTTTTTAACAGCCAATGACCAGGATAATGTTGTAATGGAAAGCTTTGATATGGATATAAAAGATTTTATAAGCAAGACAACAAATCCGAGACTTGTTGCTGCAAAGGTCGGAAACGTGTTAAAGACAATTAGAAAAGAGCGCCAGAATACTCTACTTGAGCTGCAGGAAGCTGCTGACTCAATCAGTATGGAAGTTGTGCCTAAGAATATGCCTACACTTGAAGGATTTGAAATAGAGCACTGGCACGTGCCTTTTAAAGGAATGCCGGGCGGTGATTTTATAGATTACATAGAGCTTGACGAAAATAATCTGGTTGTGATACTCGGCGACGTTATGGGGAAGAAATGGGGAGCATGGTTCTTTACATTCTCATTCATAGGATATTTACGAAGCGCTATAAGAGTTGTACTAAAAGAGCAGAAAGTATTTTCTGCTAAAGAAGTTCTGAAAAAAGTGAACGAATCAATTTATGATGATGCGAAGATATCGGAAATTTTTACAACGGTTTCGCTTGTAATCGTAAATAAAAAAACAAAAGAAGTACAATACTCAGGCGCAGGTGATTTAGGTTTATTATATTATGATGAAGAAAGCAAACATGTTAAGCCTTATCAATCAGAGGGAATGCTTCTCGGCGCAAGACAGAACGGCGACTACGATACCATTACAATGAGTTTAAAACATCACGATTCAATGTTTGTATTAACAGACGGCATTATTGAATCAAGAAACAGGCAGGGCGAGCAATACGGAATGGAAAGGCTTGTACAGACCATTGAAGAATCTGCCGATATGCCGAATCAATTTGAATACGTAAAAGAAAAATTTCTTGATTTCACCGGCGGAGTATTCGATGATGATGTGAGTATGATTGCAATTAAATGCGATTAAATTTTCATATTTCCTAACTCTATCTCTACATAATTGTCTCTAACAGCGGAAATATTTTTCTGGCTTTTTCTCTTCATAATTTTTTATTCTTACGCGGGCTACGGAATATTAATAATTGTGATATCGAAAATTCCTTTTTTGTTGAAATTAATTCCTAAGCCGTATAATTATATCCATTCGGAAAGAGTAGTCCCTGAAGATGAACCGTATTATCCCACCATAACATTCGTAATATCAGCATCGGGCGAACCTCAAAGAATCATCAGAGAAAAAATTGAGAATACTGAAGCTTTAATTTATCCAAGAGAGAAGCTTGAAGTAGTTTTTGCAATAGCATACGATACAGCAAATAAAGTAGATGAAACGATTGATGAATTTTATAAAAATTTTTTACTTGACCCTGCTTTAAAGAATACAACTTCTAAAGATGAAGAAATATATCTGAAGTTCAGAAAATATGATAATACTAAAAATATCAGACAGGAAAAAATCCTGAGTGAAATAGAACAGCATCTTGAAGGCGATACTTTTACTTCCGACGATATTTCACTTGAAGGAAAAAAGAATATTGATGCTCATCTGAGTAAACTTGAAGAAGAAGACGAACTGAATATAAAAATTACAAAAGACATTGAACGCAAGGGAAAGATATCACAGGTAAACAGAACAGTGGAAAAAGCAAAAGGGGAGATTTTGGTTTTCTCAGATGCAAATTCATACTTCAATAAAGAGGCTTTAATGAATCTTGCAAAACATTTTGCCGATAAACAGGTAGGATGTGTAGCTGGTGAAAAAAGAGTAAAGAAAAGCGACAGCTCAACCAGCGGCGAAGGTGAAGGTCTGTACTGGAAATATGAATCACTTCTGAAAAAAATTGATTCAAAGTTATGGACATGCGTAGGAGCAGCCGGAGAAATTTTTGCAATAAGGAAAGAGCTATGGGGAGACGGAGTTGCGCAAAATACTCTCATCGAAGATTTTGTAGTATCAATGAAAGTTGCGGAGAAAGGTTACAGAGTTATTTACGAACCTGAAGCTTATGCTGAAGAAGAGCCAACAATTGACATGAAAGAAGAATACATACGACGTAGAAGAATTGCAGCAGGCGGCTTTCAGGCAATAGTAATTTTGAAATCACTTTTTAATATTTTTAAATACAGGATTCTTTCATTTCAATATATTTCTCATCGTGTGCTGAGATGGGCAGTAGTACCGTTTATCATTCCTTTGGCATTGATTTTGAACATATACTTATTAAAAACAGGCAATTTTTACTTATATTTTCTCACTTTATTAGTACAGGTAAGTTTTTATATATTTGCATTACTCGGCTACATACTTGAAACGCAGAAAAAGAAGGTGAAAATCTTTAATATACCGTACGTGTTGTTTGTTATGAATTACTCGGCTTATGTGGGATTAAAACGTTATTTAACCGGAGAGCAGAAAGTAATCTGGGAAAGAGCTAAAAGATAAATTTCAAAATAAAAATAATAATTAACCTTAAAGGAGATACAAAATGAATTACGAAGCAATAGATCAAAACGGAGTAACATTTCTTGTTATTAAGCTTCGCAGGGCAACGGCAGATGCAGCAAAAGATTTCAAAGAATATCTTTTCGGCTTAATCGAAAAAGACGGGAAGAAAAAAATTATCATCGATTTAACAGATGTTGAATTCGTTGACAGTTCATTCCTTGGTGCAATAGTATCCGGATTGAAAAAAGTAACAGCTGTAAAAGGCGATATTAAAATTGTCGGATTACAAGCTCCGGTCAGAGCAATGTTCGAGCTTACACGTCTGTATAAAGTGTTCGAAATTTTTGATGCAAGGGAAGATGCTGTCAGCAGCTTCTAAGATATTTCAAAGAGATAATAATTAAATTCAGGAGGTTTAATCATAACCTCAATTATTCTTCCCCTGGAATATTTGTACTCTCATTACTCCGAACTAAAGAATAACTATCAGTTAATGAAAGAAGAAAGCGTATCATTAATAATAAACAGCTCCGTTGACTATATTCATTTTGTAAATGATACTGCTGAAGTATTAGTTAAATCTAAGGCAAATTTCAAAAAGGAAGAGGACAGAGAGAAATTTATTCAGGACTTGAGGATACTGATATATGAATTATTTTCGAATGCAGTATCTCATTCCAGAAGCAGCAATGTTTCGCTGCGGTATACTCTATCAGATACTGAGCTGAAAATAGAAATAGAAACACTTGGTGAAGGTTTTATGATAAAAACAATTGATGAAAAGGGAAATTATACAGAGCGAAATTCACCTCCTTATAAAGATGAAATACTGGATAACGAGTTTATAGTTTACAGAGATGAAGAGAATATTGTCTTGAGTAAAGTTACAGGAAAATACAGCATGGAATTATACCACAAGAAAACCGGAAACGTCAGCGGTTCAAATAAAGAGGTGCCTGAACATTATGGGTTATATCTTATAACATGTTTATCTGATAAAGTGTGCTATCAAAGAACTGAAGAAGGAAAAGATATATTTGCAATAGTTAAGAATATTAAAGGAGAGGGGTGTATATGAAAGCAATGATACTTGCTGCCGGACTCGGTGAAAGACTAAAACCGCTTACATTATCCATTCCTAAACCAATGCTTCCGGTTTGCAATAAACCTGTTATGGAATATTCCATTGAGCTTTGCAAAAAGCATGATTTTAAAGATATAAAAATAAATCTTCATTACTTACCCGAACAAATAGATAAATACTTTGCTGACGGTTCAAAGCACGGAGTAAGTATTTCTTACTCTATCGAAAAAAGTCTTTGCGGTACAGCCGGAGCAATAAAAAGAGTTAAGAGTTATTTTAAAGAAACATTTCTTGTGCTTACCGGCGATAGTTACCACAATGTTAATCTCACAAATCTTTTAAATTACCATAAAGAAAGCAAATCATTAGCAACACTTTGCGTAAAAAAAGCTACAAAAAACAGAACGGATTGGAAAGTTGAAGTTGAGAACGGCAATAAATTAAAAAGTATAACTGAATCAGATAATATCAAAGATGAATATATAAACTGCGGTATATATATTTTTGAGCCGGAGATTTTTGATTATATGCCTGATAAGGGTTACTCAAGTATTGTAGAAGATTTGATACCGGCGATGCTTGCAAAAAATTTGAATGTGAATGTCTGCATTACCGATGAAGACTGGAACAATATAGATTCCCTTGAAGAGTATTGGAATCTTAATATGAGATTATGTAAATATGATGTGATAGAATCTAATTCAGGTGAAAAGTTAAAAGAAGGAATCTTTGTTCATCCATCGGTTAAGTTCAATGACTTACAGATTGAAAATTTCAAGCCGCCTATTATCATTGGTGAAAACACTACTATCTGTAAGGGAGTAAAACTTGAAGGACCGTTAGTTCTTGGAAAGGAATTATACATAGATGAAAAAGCTTCGTTGAGTAAATCAGTAGTGCTTAGCAATACTTACATCGGTAAGGATGTTGAAATAAAAGATTCTGTTGTAAATAAAAATTATCACCTTAGTGTTTCTTCTAATTTCGGAATGTATGTAGATGATGATAAAGTGTTAAAGTCGCACAGGCTTGTTCCGTTTAAAACAAAGTTTAATTTATTTTTAATAAATGCTACAGATAGAATTGTGGCATTTTTTGCTTTGCTTTTTCTTACTCCGATATTTGCAGTTGTTGCCGTGCTTATAAAGTTTGACTCTAAAGGTCCTGTATTTTATATCTCTAAAAGATTAAAAGCGCCGGAAGTAGAAACGAAAGGAAATCACCAGTATGTTTATTTTAAAGAGAAGGCAGTGAAGTATTATGTTTTCAGAACAATGTATTTAGATGCAGATTCGAGAATAAAAGATTTGAAGAATAAATATGCTTCGGGTCCCTTCCATAAAATTGATAATGATCCGCGTGTAACAAAGATCGGGAATATTTTACGCAAAACTTCGATAGATGAGCTTCCATTATTCTGGAACGTTTTAAAAGGACAAATGAGCTTAGTCGGTATATGGGCATTGCCGACTTATGAAGCTAAAGAATTACTTGATAAGGGTTTGAAGTCAGAAATTGAGAACGGTGTTATTGATCTATCTGATGTGGCGCAGGTAAGATTTCAGGGAAAACTCGGGCTTGCAGGCTTTTGGCAGGCGAGAGGACGTTCGAATCTTACAGCGGAAGAAAGAGCACTGCACGATACATATCAGTCAGTGATGGAAAATCTTTCGCATGAAGATGAAGAGTATTTAGGAGAGTACACAGAGTTTAAGACATATAAAGGTTATTTGAAAATGTTGTTTGAGACGTTTAAGTCAGTTGTAAAAAGAACAGGGGCCGTATAGCAATTTTTAAAACTTAACACATCTAATAAAATGAAAGGAATTATATTAGCAGGCGGTTCGGGCTCAAGATTGTATCCAATCACACAAATTTATAGCAAGCAGTTATGCCTTATCTATGATAAGCCGCTTATATATTATCCGCTCTCAGTTTTGATGCTGTCCGGTATTAAAGATATTCTGATAATCTCGAATGCAGAAACATTGCCATGGTATGAAAAATTATTCGGTAATGGTTCAAGATACGGCATCAATATTGAATATGTATTGCAAGAGCAGCCAAACGGAATTGCGCAGTCCTTTATACTCGGCGAAAATTTCATTGGTGATGACAGCGTTACACTTATACTTGGTGACAATATTTTCTACGGTAACTTACAATTTATGTACGATGCAATAAAAAATAATACAGGCGGAACGATATTCGGCTACAGAGTGAATGATCCTGAGAGATACGGTATTGTTGAGTTTGATGAAACCGGTAAAGTTTTATCAATCGAAGAAAAACCTGAAAAACCAAAATCCAATTATGCAGTGCCGGGATTATATGTTTATGATAACAGAGTCGTAGAAATTTCTAAAAATCTGAAACCATCTCCAAGAGGTGAACTGGAAATTACAGATGTAAATGTCGAGTATTTAAATCTCGGAGAATTAAAGGTTGAACGAATCGGGCGCGGTATAGCATGGCTGGATACAGGTACTCCCGAAGCATTATTGCAGGCATCGAATTTCTTTGGAGTAATTGAAGACAGGCAGGGGCTTAAGGTCGCATGTCTTGAAGAAGTTGCATATCACATGAAATATATTTCCAATGAACAGTTTGATGAAATAATAAATGCCTTACCAAAATCATTATACAGAACTTATTTAGAAAAAGTAGAAAGACATAAGAATTGAATATAGTACAATCAGATATAAAAGAATTTTTATTGATACAGCCGAAAGTATTCGGAGACCACCGCGGATATTTTTTTGAATCGTACAGCAAAAAAGTTTTGCAGGAGCATGGAGTAAACTATGAATTTGTTCAGGATAATATTTCTAAAAGCAAAAAGGGAACAGTAAGAGGGCTTCATTATCAGATAGGTGATAAAGCACAAGGTAAACTTTGCCAGGTGATTCAGGGAAGCGTGCTTGATGTTGCAGTGGATATCAGATTCGGCTCACCTACATTTGGAAAATTTGTAATGTGTGAGTTAAATGATATTGACCATAATTTAATTTGGGTGCCACCGGGATTCGCTCACGGCTTTTGTGTTACTTCTGATGAAGCAATTTTTCATTATAAATGTACTGAGTTCTATAGCCCGAAAGATGAGCGGGCAATACTATTTAACGATGACAATTTAAATATTCCGTGGAATATTAGTGAACCTTTAGTTTCAGAAAAAGATCTGGTTGCAAAAAAATTTAAAGATATAGACAAAGATTTTATCTATTCAAATTAATTATGGGATTTAAAGATAACTCGCCGTACTTCACAGATTATGACTCGGGCAGAAAATTTGATTTGCTTACAAAACTTGCAGAGCATATCGAATACGATCTTGGCAAAGATAAAAATACCCTGACACAGGATGATGCATTCAGAGGGCTGGCGCATACTATCCGGGATAAGATGATGCATGACTGGATACGCACTCAGAAAATTTATTTCAAAGATGATGTAAAGAAAGTTCATTACCTTTCCATGGAGTTTCTCATGGGAAGATTGTTGGGAAATTCATTAATTAATTTAGATTATTATAATAAGTGTTTTCATCTGTTAGAACAAATAGGTTATAAGCTTGAAGATATACGCGAAGTTGAGCATGATATGGGTCTCGGCAACGGCGGTCTTGGAAGACTTGCAGCATGTTTTTTAGATTCTCTTTCAACATTGCAAATCCCTGCATTTGGATATGGAATAAGATACGAGTACGGAATTTTCGAACAGGAGTTTGATGAAACCGGCGCTCAGGTTGAAAAGCCGGATGACTGGCTTTCCTATGGTAATCCCTGGGAAGTTATCCGTCCTGAAATATTATACAGAGTAAAATTTTTTGGCGAGTGTAAAAATTATATAGATGCAAATGGGAATCACAGATGTAACTGGGTTAATACTGATGATGTGCTTGCAGTTGCTTATGATACTCCGATTCCCGGTTACAAAAATGAAACGGTTAATACATTAAGATTGTGGCAGGCGAAGTCAACACATGAATTCAAGTTACAGGATTTTAATAAGGGAGATTATTTCTCTGCTGTTCAAAGCAAGAATGATTCTGAAATAATTTCTAAAGTTTTATATCCCAATGATTCATTTCAGCATGGAAAGATTCTCAGATTAAAGCAGCAATATTTCTTCGTATCTGCTACTATTCAGGATATTATCAAAAGTTATAAAAAAAATCATAAAGATTTTACACAATTTGCTGATAAGAACGCGCTGCAATTGAATGATACACATCCGACAATTGCAATTCCTGAATTGATGAGAGTACTTATTGATGAAGAAGGGCTTAGCTGGGAGGAGAGCTGGAAAATTACTACAAATACTTTCGGCTATACAAATCATACTGTTGTACCTGAGGCAATGGAAGAATGGTCGATAGACTTATTCGGAAAATTATTGCCAAGACATTTGCAGATAATTTATGATATTAATGCAAATTTTTTAATTGAAGTTAAGAAAATTGTAAAGAACGATATTCCAACAATTGCAAAACTCTCAATTATAAGGGAAGGGGATACTAAGTTTATCAGAATGGCAAACCTTGCAATAATAGGTTCGCATTCTGTTAATGGTGTGGCTGCCTTGCATACACAGATATTAAAAGATACAATCTTTAAACACTTCTATGATTTATATCCTGAGAAGTTTAATAACAAAACTAACGGAATAACTCCGAGAAGATTTTTAAAGAAAGCTAATCCATTTTTATCAGGGTTAATTACGGATAAAATCGGAAGGGGATGGGTAAAGGATTTAGAGAAGCTGAGAAAGCTTGAAAAGTTTACGGAAGATGAAGAATTTATAGAGAACTGGATGAATGCAAAATGGTTAAATAAACAGGCTTTAATTGCTTATATTGAGAAGAATCACGATATAAAAATAAATCCTGACTCTCTTTTTGATGTTCAGGTAAAAAGAATTCATGAGTATAAAAGACAGTTACTGAATGCTCTTCACGTAATACATTTGTACAATAGAATTAAAGCAGACCATGATTCGGTAAAAGTACCGCGAACAATTTTATTCGGAGGCAAAGCTGCGCCGGGATATGATAAAGCAAAGCTTATCATTAAACTGATAAATAATATTGCAAGGGTAGTAAACTCGGATAAAGAAGTCGGAGATAAATTAAAAGTTTTGTTTATTCCAAATTATTCAGTGTCACTTGCTGAAAAAATTATTCCTGCATCAGATTTATCAGAACAGATTTCAACAGCAGGACTTGAAGCTTCGGGTACAGGCAATATGAAATTTGCACTAAATGGTGCTCTTACAATAGGTACGTTGGACGGCGCGAACGTAGAAATTCTTGAAGAAGTTGGTGACGATAATATTTTTATATTTGGATTGAAAGCCGATGAAGTAGCATATATGAAAGAAACCGGATACACTCCGATAGATTATTACAATAAGAGTGAAATTCTTCAAAAGATATTAAATCAGATACAATATAATATATTCAGTAAAAATGAACCCGGTGTGTTCCAATCCATAATAGATGATTTGCTTCATATCGATAATTATTTTGTCCTGGCTGATTTTGAAAATTATATAAGTACTCAGCTTTTAGTCGAACAGACATATTTAGATAAACAAAGCTGGAATAAAAAATCAATTTTAAACGTCGCACGAATAGGAAAATTCTCAAGCGACAGAACTATTTCTGAATATGCCAAGGATATCTGGCATATTAAACCTTATAAAATATAAAAACTTAAAGGAGATATAAAATGAACGTAGCAGTAGTGGGAACAGGATATGTCGGCTTAGTATCGGGCACATGCTTTGCTGAAATGGGAATTCAGGTAACATGCGTTGATAACCATCCGGAAAAACTTGCAAAATTAAAAAATGCAGAAGTACCGATCTATGAACCGGGCTTAGAGATTATTTTTTACAGAAACATTGCAAAGAAAAGATTGCTCTTTACAGATGATTTAAAAGCAGCTGTATTAGATTCAGAAGTAATATTTTTATGCCTTCCTACTCCTATGGGAGAAGACGGTTCGGCAGATTTAAAATATGTTTTAGGTGTTGCTGATGATATTGGAAAAATATTGAAAGAAAATGATGTTAAAGAATATAAAGTTATTGTTAATAAAAGCACTGTACCTGTAGGCACTGCGCAAAGAGTAAAAGATGCAATATCAAAGCATGGTAAATTTGATTTTGATATAGTATCAAATCCCGAATTTTTACGTGAAGGATTTGCAGTTGAAGATTTTATGAAGCCTGATAGAATTGTTATCGGCGCAGAAGATCAAAAAGCATTAGATATTATGAAAGCTTTGTATGAGCCGTTTGTAAGACAAGGTAATCCTATAATTGAAATGGATACCGCTAGCGCAGAGGTTACAAAGTATGCAGGTAATTCTTATCTTGCAATGAGAATAACTTATATGAATCAGCTGGCAAACTTCTGTGAGAGCGTAGGCGCAAATATAGATTTGGTAAGAAAGGGTATTGGCTCGGATAACAGAATCGGTAAAAGATTTTTATTTGCAGGTATAGGATATGGCGGTTCATGTTTCCCTAAAGATGTTAACGCTTTAATAAAAACTTCTTTGGAATATAATTCGGAAATGACTATCTTGACTGAAGTTAACAGGGTAAATAATGCCCAGAAAACTGTTCTCGTCAACAAAATTTTAGGTCATTACGGGGGAAATATACAAGGCAAACACTTTGCAGTTTGGGGACTTGCGTTTAAACCAAACACAGATGACATGCGTGAAGCACCATCAGTTATTATAATAAATGAATTATTGAAACACGGTGCAACAGTCAGCGCTTATGACCCTGCTGCTATCGATACAACTAAATTCTATCTGAAGGATACCATAACGTATGCACCGGGTGAATACGAAACGCTTGATAATGCAGATGCGTTATTGATTTTTACAGAATGGAATGAATTCCGTAATCCTTATTTTGATGACATCAAATCAAAATTAAAAGAACCGGTTATCTTTGACGGAAGAAATATTTTCTCTCCGGATAAAATGAAAGAACCAGGTTTTACTTATTACAGTATAGGAAGGCAGGCAATTAAATAAATGGGTGAACAAAAAAGAATTTTAATTACAGGCGGAGCAGGATTTCTGGGTTCGCATTTATGTGACCGCTTTATAAAAGAAGGCTATCATGTAATCGCGATGGATAATTTAAGTACCGGTTCGTTAGATAATATCGAACACTTATTTCCATTGAAGCAGTTTGAATTTTACCATCACGATGTAACGAAATTCATTCACGTTCCCGGAAATTTAGATTACATACTTCATTTTGCATCACCGGCCAGTCCCATAGATTATTTAAAAATTCCGATTCAGACATTAAAAGTCGGTTCACTCGGAACTCATAATGCCTTAGGACTTGCAAAGGAAAAAGGCGCAAGAATTTTAGTCGCCTCTACATCTGAAATTTACGGAGACCCTGAAGTGCATCCGCAGAAGGAAGAATACTGGGGAAATGTAAATCCTGTTGGTCCTCGCGGAGTATATGATGAAGCAAAAAGATTTATGGAAGCTATCACAATGGCTTACCATACTTATCATAAAGTTGAAACCAGAATTATCAGAATCTTCAATACCTACGGTCCTCGTATGAGACTAAATGACGGAAGAGCTCTGCCGGCATTTATCGGTCAGGCTTTAAGAGGTGAAGATATTACTGTATTCGGCGACGGCTCACAGACTCGTTCTTTCTGTTATGTATCAGATTTAGTTGACGGGATATACAGATTACTTCTTAGTGATTATTCATCACCAGTTAATATCGGGAATCCGGTTGAGATCACAATTAAACAATTCGCTGAAGAGATAATTGCTCTTACAGGTACAAATCAAAAAATTGTTTATAATCCGCTGCCTGTGGATGATCCTAAACAGCGTCAACCTGATATTACAAAGGCAAGAGAAATATTAGGATGGGAACCAAAAGTGAACAGAGAAGAAGGTTTACAAATAACGTATGATTATTTTAAGAAAGTTCTAAATAAAAAATAATTCTGATATCTTTTGATGATTAAATATCTTTTAGCTTTAATTTTATTTTTTTCCGTATGCGGTTTTGTAAAGGCACAGGATAGCCTGCCTAAAAATTTACTGGATACAAATAAAATAATATCGCCAAATCCTGATACAACGGATTATCTTGAGAAGCTTATCTACATAGCATGGCAGAATTATCCGGATAATCTTGCTCAAAGATATTTAATCGATATTGCCGAAGAGGATTTGTTTCAGAGAAAGTGGTCCTGGCTAGATAATCTGAATTTAACATATCAATACAATCCGCAGCCCGGTACGAGTACTAATCCCAATGATAATTCTTCACTTCCAAAGTTCGGAATCGGAATAAGTGTAAACATTGGTTCAATATTTACTACACCGAGTAAGATTTCACAGGGAAAATACTATGTTGCACGCGCAAAGCTGGGAGTTGTTCAGCAAAAACTTTATATCCGCAGTGAAGTGACAAAAAGATATGCCCATTATATGGGTAATATTAATCTGATGAAAATAAGAACGCAGGCAGTAGACGATGCACAGGCAACATTAACTCTGGTAAAATATAAATATGAATCAGGACAGGTAAATCTCGAAGAATACGATAAAGCATTGCGGACTTACACAGATAATCTTGAACGCCAGGCAGTTTCTGAAATGGATATGCTGTTCAATAAGGCTGATCTTGAACAACTTGTTGGAATTAAACTCGAAGATATCAAATAAATGGATTTTTTAAGCTTCATAAAAGTTTTACGCAGAAGAAAGTTATTGCTGATGATCGTTCCGGTTATAGCAGTAGTTATTGCATATTTCCTAACTAAGAATATTCCCGAAGTATATAAGTCGCAGGCACAGCTTGCTACAGGTATTACACAGGAGAATAAAATTTCAATTAGTGAAGGAGATAAAGGCGGATTTTCTTTTGATAATGTTGCAGTTAAATTCAGCAACTTAATTGAGGTAATAAAATCCAAGCAGGTAATGGATTTAGTCGGGTACAGATTAATGCTGCATGATTTGACCGAACAAAAACCTTACACCAATAAATCTAAAATACTGTCAGATCTAAGCATCGGCGCAAAGCAGCATGCAAGGGAAATTATACAGATGCATCTTGATTCAATGAAGTCTTTAGACTTTCAGAATGAAGATGAAAGAGGAATGATAAAGCTGATAGAAAGCTGTGCATATGATGAAGTAAATTTACTGAAAAAATTAAAAGTTGAAAGATTAGGGTCGAGCGATTTTATACAAATTGCTTATGAATCAGAAAATCCTTATTTAAGCGCTGCTGTTGTTAATTTTGTATCAGAAGAGTTTTTAAAATACTACGATACATCTTCAACTCAAATTGCTGATGCATCGGTTGCATACTATACAGAGCTTGCCGAACAGAAAAAAAGAGAGCTGGATGAAAAAGTAAATGCGCTCAAAATTTATAAACAGCAAAACGGTGTAATCAACATTTATGAGCAAACAAAATCATTAGTAAATCAAATCTCCGACCTTGAACTTTCACGTGAGGCAGAAAATAAAAGGATTAGTTCATCTTCAAAAGCAGTAAAAGATATCGATAACAGATTCACTGATAAGGAGAAAAAGTATCTTGAGGCAGGTGTCACTCCTTACTCAAAGAAGATAGCTGAGTTGAAGTCTAAGATAACTGACTACACGAATGAACTAATTTCCAAAGGACTTAACTCGCAGGCAATCAATGATTCTTTGAGGGTTATGAAAAATATTCTTGAAGTTGAAATAAAAAAATCCTCCGATGAGTATTTATATAATCCCGATGTACCTAAACAGGAATTAGTAACTAAAAGAATCGACTTCGAACTCGATTTAGTTGTTGCGAATTATTCTGTGCAATCTATGGATAAAGAGCTTGCAAGATTACGTCAGATTGTTGTCAGCTTTGCTCCTATAGAAGCATCTATATCTGCTCTTGAAAGAGAAATAACTGTTGCTGCCGATGTTTATTTGCTTGTGCTTAACAAGTTAAACTTAGCCCGAATTGATAATGTTACACACGGTACAATAAAACAAATTGAATTCGGTATTCCAGGTCCACCGGAAGCATCTAAAAAAATTCTGCTAATTATCATGGCAGGGTTTATCAGCTTTATTCTTTGTGTAGTTGTAATTTTTGTTTTGGAATATCTTGATGTGACAATAAAAGCTCCGAAGCAATTTGTTAAGTACACCGGATTAAATCTTCTCGGTTATTTGAATCTTCTTGAGGAGGGTAAAATAGACCTGAATTCTATTTTCACCGAGAGCAGTGCAAAATATGACATAAAAGCAGAAACGTTTAAAGAGCTTTTAAGAATTATCAGATATGAACTGGCTCAAAGAATGAGCGATGCAAAAACTTTATTATTTACCAGTACACGAGCAGGCGAGGGAAAATCGTTAATCATTTCATGCCTTGCATATTCTTTTGCGATTACAGGCAAAAAAGTCCTGATACTTGATACGAATGTCAAGAACAATACACTTACTAAGATGTTTAAGGCGAATGCGAATCTTGAAAGCTATCTTCGCGGCGAATTATCATTATCAAACTCAGTCTCTGATACATCAGTTGCAAACATTGATATCATTGGATGTAAGGGCGGTATGTATTCGCTGAATGAAGTTGCGCCGGCAGAAATGATTGCAAAAAAAATCACTGAAATAAAAGAAAATTACGATTACATATTTTTAGAAGGTACATCGCTGAATAAATATTCGGATTCAAAAGAATTAATCTCCTATGTAGATAAATTCACTGCTGTTTTTTCTGCTTTGAATACTGTAGATGAAGCGGATAAAAATTCCATTGCATTCATCGGACAGATTGAAGCAAAATTCATGGGAGCAATGCTTAACAAAGTAACTATGGATAATCTTGAACAGGTTTATGGTGAGCCGCTTAAGGTAAAGAAAAAATAATTAACAGCTATAGAGTTATCCAGACTGAACTAAATGCCACTGAAGATTGAACTTATTACAAATTATATTATTAGCTGTTCAACTATTCATTATTTTTTTTCTGTTACTCCCGTTTTTTAGTTTATTCTTTTCTCTTCTTATACCGCGTAAAAAACTTAAGAAAAATTTTGATAAAAAACATGACTTTGCTGCTGTAATAACGGCATACAAAGATATTGAAATTGCAATACCCTGCGTCGATTCTATCCTCAAACAAAAATACGAAAATTATATCATCTACCTTGTTGCAGATCAATGTGATATCAGTAATATTAAATTTGATAACGACAAAGTTGTAATTCTAAACCCTGCCGAAAAACTTGGTTCAAAAGTAAAATCAATAAAGCATGCTATAGATAATTTCAAACGTAAGCATGATGCTATAATAATTTTTGACCCGGACAATCTTGCGCATCCGCAGATGTTCCCCAAGATGAATTTGTTTTTTAATAACGGCTACAAGGCAGTTCAGGGAAGAAGAACAGCAAAGAATGTAGATACTGTATATGCTTGTCTAGATGCAATGGGTGAGTACTATTATAATTATGTTAATAAGTATGCCCCTTATAAATTACGTTCATCATCGCCAATAGCCGGTTCGGGTATGGCAATTGATTATAATTTATATGTTGAACATCTAAGTCACTACGAACAGGATTCAGATAAAGTAATTGTTGCGGAAGATAAATTATTGCAGGCAGAGATTGTATCTAAAGGACACAACATCGCTTTTGCATGGGACGCTATTATTTACGATGAAAAAGTTTCTTCCGGCACTCAGGTGGAAAGACAAAGGACCAGATGGATAAATTCGTACTTCAAATATTCCATAAAGGCTGTACAAATAATATTTCAGGGAATTATAAATCTCAGCTGGAATCAATTTTTGTTCGGTCTTAATATTTTTCTGCCGCCTTTATTTTTGCTTGTATTGTGCAGCGGATTTTTCTTCGTACTGAATTTTTTTATTGATAAGCAGATGTTTATCGTCTGGCTTTGCGCCATTGTAGTTTTTATTTTGAATTTTAATGCTGCGCTTTTATTAAGTAATATTGAAAAGGAAATATGGAAATCGATGTGGGGTATTCCGCTGTTCATGTTCAATCAGATCCTCGCTTTATTGAAGATAAAACGTTCCAATAAAGATTTTATGGAAACGGAACATACGAAGCTGATTACAATAGATGATGTATTAAAACAAAAAGGAATAAGCAGTACTTCCGATAAAATAAAAATTCTTCATACTATAAGACAGGGTTCCTTTGGCGGCGGTGAAACGTATCTTTATAACCTTGTTACAAATCTGGATAAAAATAAATTTGAGCCTGTTGTTTTAAGTTTCTCCTCAGGTGCAATGGTAAATGCTCTTAATGACGCTAATATAAAAACATATATTGTTACGACAGAAAGACCTTTCGATTTTACTATTTACTCTAAAGTAAAAAGAATAATGGAGCAGGAATGTCTGGATTTACTTCATATTCACGGTACGCGCGCAGGAAGCAACACGCTCATTCAGGCATTAAGCATGAATCTAACATCAATGTATACAGTTCATGGTTGGTCATTTCATTCGGGAATATCAAAACTTGCTCTGAATATCAGACAGTTAAGTGAGAAATTTTTATTAAAGAAAGCTGACTTAATAGTATGCGGCTCGCAGTCGGACTTAAGCACCGGAAAAGCACTATCTCACGATTCAAGTTTTAAGTTGATATATAACAGCATCAATACTAGTTTATATAATCCTGAAGGAGAAGTTGAAAATATTCGTGAAGAGTTAGGATTTACTGAAAACGATGTGATAGTTTTATTTATTGCAAGGTTAACATATCAGAAAGATCCGCTTACGTTTGTAAATGCAGCTAAAATTGTCCTTGATAAGATTCCCGATGCGAAATTTTTAATTGTAGGAGAAGGTGAGTTACGAAAAGATTGTGTTGACCTCAGCAAAACTTTGGGTATAGAAAATAAAATAAAATTCATGCCGTTCAGGAAGGATGTAAAAAATGTTTTATACTCCACTGATATTTATGTATTGCCTTCATTATGGGAAGTTGTGCCGCTTGCTCTTCTTGAAGCAATGGCGATGAAAAAAGCATGCATTGCTACAAACATTAAAGGTACAAACGAAGCATTGAAAGACGGATATAACGGGTTGATGTTCGGAACGGGTAATTTTGTTGAACTTGCCGATAAAATAATTGCATTAATAAACGATAAAGAGTTACGCACAAAATTAGGCAATGTAGCTCGTGAAACGGTCGTGAGAGAATTTGATTTGAAAAAGCTTGTAAGTGAAAATGAACAGGTTTATTCCTACATGGGGCATTTTTAAAATTTATCAGAACTGAAAAAGATTGTTTGCTAAAGATTCATATTGGATGAAGTCGGGGATTTACACAATGGGACAGCGTGTAACATCCCTTATAACAGGTTTCGGAGGATTCTATATTCTTGTCCGGATTCTGAGCAAGGATGATTTAGGCGCATGGGCATTATTTATTTCAGTAACTGCATTAATAGAAGTTGCGCGCGGAGGATTAATTCAAAATGCGCAGATAAAATACTGCGCAACAGCTTCTGCTGAAGAGTATCCCAAGATACTTACAGCTTCACTTTCGTTGAACGTAATAGTAACTGTGTTTTCTGTAATACTTCTTTCGGCGCTTGCGCATTTTATGAGCGTACTGTGGCACTCGCCGCAGCTGGAAGGGATGTTTTATCTTTATTCGTTAACAACTGTCATTTTAATTTTATATTTCCAGTTTAATTTTATACAGCAGTCAAATTTAGATTTTAAAGGAATATTCTATAGTAATCTTATTAGGCAGGGAGTTCTTTTTCTTTTTATATTTTTTGCATGGCTGTATAACCATGAAATAAAATTGTATGAGCTTGTCTGGATGATGTCGCTCGGCGCTTTTCTTGGTACTGTACTTTCATATTTTTTTGTAAAAAATTACTGGAAGGTAACTTATAAGTTAGAGTGGGAATGGGTGAAAAAACTTTTTCATTACGGCAAATATGTTTTCGGCACAAATATTTCATCTATGATATATACAAGCATTGACCAGATGATGCTGGGTTATCTGATGCCTGTATCTGCTGTTGCAATTTTTAATACTGCTAACAGAGTGACAAATTTTGTTGAAGTACCTTTATCGTCAGTTGCAGCAATTGTTTTTCCGCAAAGCGCTAAAAGAATTGAAACACATGGCAAAGAGGCTGTAACTTATTTATATGAGCGTTCAGTAGGTTTGCTTGTAGCAATGATTCTTCCCGTTGCAATACTTTGTCTTATTTTCTCTAAATGGATGATAATAATAATTGCCGGTGAAGATTACATAGAGGCTGCACCGATTTTGCAAATTATAATCTTAGCTACGCTTATACAGCCTTATATCAGACAGTTTGGAACTACTATGGATTCTATCGGTAAGCCAAAGATAAATTTTTATCTGCTCGTATTTATTGCTATAATTAATATAGGAACAAATTACTTTTTCATCTCAACGATGGGACTTATTGGCGCGGCTTTCGGTACCTTTACTGCTTTACTGATTTTTTTAATTATCAGTCAGATAATTTTAAATAAAGAGCTGAATATAAAATTCCATCATACATTTATTTATATGTGGAAGTTTTATGTAGACGGATTTAATATGGGGCTCAGAGTTTTAAAAACAGGTAAACTAAGAGGATGAAAATTACAGGACGAGACATAGTAATAACGGGCTTGCAGGCATGGGATAATGATATCGGCAGCAATTGCATCAATATTGCAAAAGAATTTGCAAAAGATAATCGCGTACTTTATGTAAATTTTCCTTTGGATTCAAAAACTCTGATAAAAAGTAAATCTGATCCGAAAATACAAAAACGGTTAAGTATCATAAAGAATGAAAAAGATGATTTGGAAAAGGTCGGTGATAATATCTGGACACTTTATCCTAAAACAACAATTCAATCGATTAACTGGATTGGCATAGAAAGCATTTTTGATTTTTTTAATAAAAGAAATAATACTAAGCTGGCTTTTGAAATTTCAAAGGCTATGAAGCGTCTAAACTTTGATAAATTTTTTATTTTTAATGACAGCGATATGTTCCGCAGCTTTTATCTGAAAGAATTTCTGAAGCCGGAACTCTATATTTATTACAGCCGGGATAATTTAATTGCCGTTGATTATTGGAAGAAACACGGTATAAGAATTGAAGCAGAATTAATTGCAAAGTCTGACCTATGCACAGCTAATTCAACATATCTTGCTGATTATTGCAGGCAGTTTAATCCGAATTCTTATTACGTAGGGCAGGGTTGTGATTTAAGCTTATTCAATCCGAATCTGATGACTGATGTTCCTGAAGATATCAAAACTATAAAGTCACCAATTATAGGATATGTAGGCGCATTAGTAGGGTTAAGATTAGATATAAAGCTGCTCGAATTTATTGCATAGAACCGCCCACAGTGGAATATTGTTTTAGTTGGTCCGGAAGATGAGAATTTTAAAAACAGCAGATTGCACTCATTCTCCAATGTGCATTTTCTCGGTCCGAAAAAAATGGAATACCTGCCCTTATATGTAAAAGCATTTGACGTCTGCATTAATCCGCAGCTTGTAAATGAAGTCACAATAGGGAATTATCCTCGCAAAATAGATGAATATCTGGCAATGGGGAAGCCGACAGTCGCTACTTCTACAACAGCTATGGAAGTTTTTGCCGATTACTGTTATCTTGCAAATAATAAAGAGGGTTATATTAAATCAATTGAAGCAGCTTTGAGTACTAATACCGGCGAAGAAGAAAAAGGAAGAAGGGATTTTGCAATGACTCACACCTGGGAAAATAATGTCGGAGAAATCTATAACGCTATGAATGATGTACTTACAAAAAGAGAGGAGATGGAAAACTAATGGGACTTAAAGAAAAAATAAAAGATAATCCGGGATTAAAAAAATTTGTTTTGTGGGCTTTGATGCCAAAGAACCAGGCAAAGCCGCGGCTTTGGGTAAGATGGTTTGTAAACCCGTTTCTTCATAAAAAAGGAAGAGGTGCCACTGTTTGCAGAAGAACAAGAATGGATGTGCTGCCTTTTAATAAATTTTATCTCGGTGAAAATTCAACTGTTGAAGATTTTGCAACGGTTAATAACGGAGTAGGTGATGTTATAATAGGTGACCGGACACGCATCGGTCTTGGAAATGTAGTCATCGGTCCCGTTAAAATAGGCAATGATGTCATGTTTGCCCAGAATATTGTGTTATCGGGATTGAATCACGGATACGAAGATATTAATACTCCGCCTTCTATCCAGCCGGTATCAGTTAAACAGATTACAATTTCAGATGATGTATGGATTGGTGCTAATGCAGTTATAACGGCGGGAGTAACAGTCGGTAAGCACTCAGTTGTTGCTGCAGGAAGTGTTGTAACAAAAGACGTTCCTCCGTTCTCAATTGTCGGCGGTAATCCTGCTAAATTAATAAAGCAATATAATACTGAAACTAAACTCTGGGAAAGGGTAAAGTTATGATTCAAAAGTGTAAGAAGTGCGATAAAAAATTAAACCGATTCGGTACATGTGACTATTGCGATTTTGATATGGATAAAAAATCACAGACAATTGAAAGAATTGCGATTGCATTTGCATTTGTAAGTACGTTCGGTTTTTTTGTAAAAATTGTTTTCTTTTAATTATAATAAATGATGCAAAAAGATTTATCGATTATAATAGTAAGCTGGAACACAAAGGGGCTATTGAGAAAGTGTCTTCAATCTGTTTATGATGAAACAAAAAAATATACATTTGAGATAGTTGTTGTAGATAATGATTCTCCTGATGATTCTGCCGGAATGGTGCGCGAAGAATTTCCCGATGCCAAACTCATTGCAAATAAAACTAACAACGGCTTTGCGCCTGCAAATAATCAGGGGCTTGAAGCTGCAACAGGTAAAAATATTTTATTCTTAAATCCTGATACTGTAGTGCTTAACGGCGCTATTGATAAAATGATGGATTATTTACTGGCTAATAAAGATAAGGATGTGGGCTGTGTTGCATGTAAGCTTTTGAATGATGATATGACTTTGCAGAAATCAGTTAATAATTTCTTTTCGCTCTGGTCTTCATTTTTTGAGAACAGATTTTTTGCCGATATGCTTTCAAAGCTGAATACAAAAAAGATGTTCATGTCATTCTGGGATCACAGCGATACGCGTGAAATTGACTGGGCATACGGCGCAGTATTTTTAGTATCGGAAGAGTGTTATAAAAAAGTAGGTATGCTGGATGACAGATTTTTTATTTACGCCGAGGAAATGGACTACTTTATGCGGATAAGAAAGGCAGGATATAAATCCGTTTTTCTTCATGATGTTGAAATTATTCATTACGGCAAATCCAGCTCGCGCCAGCGCAGAGCTGCAATGTTTATTCAGAATTATAAAAGTTTATATCTCTACATAAAGAAGCATTACAGTTTTCTCACATATTATATATACAGGACCCGCGCATTTATTTTTTTATTTTTATGGGTAATAATTTATTCATTCAAATTTATACTTCATAAGCTTACCAGAAAATCCACTGAAGAGGATACTGAGCAGCTGAAAGTCTACACACAGACCATTAAATGGCATTTCACTAAAGACAGTTTAATAAGCAGATAGTGTTCAATTTTGAATTTAATATTGCTTCAACTGTAGTTAAAAAACCTTTCTTTACATTACTAAAAGAAAAAATATTTGAAGAGAAACTGAATAACTTTCTTGGTTTCTTCTTTCTAATTCTTTGTTCCTGTCTCATTGCAGCATTAGTTTCTTTTGGTGGAATACAACTCGGTGGAGTCCTTGGTGCGCTTTTAATTGGTTCTCCTCTTATTCTTGCCAGTATGTTTAATCTGAAATTCGGTATTACGTTTACTTTGATGCTGTCATTTGTATTTTTAGGCGCAAAAAGAATTCTGGAAGATATTCCTTTAGGAATATTAATGGATGTAATGATAGTTGTAATGTTATTCGGTCTTTTTATAAGACAGATAAATGAACGAAACTGGAACTTTGCAAAAAATCCCATAAGTAAAATTATTTTAGTCTGGATTGTTTATATTTTTCTGGAGCTTGCCAATCCATGGGCAGAATCCCGTCTGGCCTGGTTATATACTTTCCGAGGGCTTGCAGGCTTTACCTTGATGTATTTTCTTTTAATGTATGCCATTGACTCAAAGAAATTCATATTCCTTCTTATAAAAGTCTGGCTTTTGTTAATGACTCTTGCCATGATTTATGGTTACTATCAGGAATTTTTTGGACTTCTTCCGTTTGAACTGAACTGGGTAATGGCAGAAAAGGCAAGATATATGTTATTGTATCAGGCAGGGAAGTTCAGAATGTTTTCATTCTTTTCTGACCCGCTTGTTTACGGTTTCTCAATGTGCTTTACAGGTATGCTGTGTTTTATATTAGCAGGCGGACCATTCAGAACATATAAAAAAGTTTTTCTTTACACACTGGGATGTTTAATGATTTACGGAATGTTATTCTCAGGAACGCGGGCAGCTTTCATTTTGCCGCCGGCAGGATTTTTATTCTATTCAATTATTAAGTTCAAAAAAAATATAATAATTACAGGCGGAGTACTATTATTTTTAGTCATAATACTGTTAAATATTCCGTCTTCTAATCCAAATTTAGTCAGGCTTCAATCGGCTTTCAAGCCTAGTGAAGACGCATCGTACCAGGTAAGAGTCAGAAATCAGGCATTCATTCAGCCATATATACAAAGTCATCCCATGGGCGGAGGCTTAGGTAGCGTGGGTGAGTGGGGAAAAAAATTCTCACCATGGTCACCATTGGCAAATTTTCCACCGGATAGCGGCTATGTGAGAATTGCTGTAGAAATGGGCTCGATAGGTCTATTTTTATTCTGTTTATTGTTGTTTATTGTGTTCAAAGAAGGAATTAAAGATTATTTTCGAATAAAAGACCCAATGCTAAAAACTATTTCTCTGGGAATGCTTACCGTCGTTTATTCTTTGACCCTTGCAAATTTTCCTCAGGAAGCAATAGGGCAATATCCTATTAATTATTTATTTTTTGTTGCAATAGCTATAATCAATAAATGCAGAGAGTTTGACACCGTTTCTGACAAAGTTTTGGTACATTAATTGAATTATTACATTTTATACACTAATTAAAACAAAAAATGATTCCATTAAGAATTCCCAAATGGGTTTTGAGTATACTGGAAATACCGCGTGATTTTGATAAACTTTCAGAAGAATTTTTAACATCTCTGAAAAATGACCTTTCTAAATTTACAACCAAAGAGCCTTCTGTTTCAATTGTAATGCCGGTTTATAACGAAGAAGAAAACTTAGTGCAAACTCTATATTCCTTATCCAAATTGAATTTAAATCATTCAGCTGAGTTAATTGTTATTAACAACAATTCAACTGATAGAACTCAGGAAATTCTTGACAGATTAGGAGTAACATCATATTTTCAGAAAAAACAAGGGATAAGTTATACTCGCCAGCTCGGACTTGAAATGGCTAAAGGTAAATATCATTTATGTGTGGACGGAGATTCAATTTATCATCCGGATTGGCTAAACGACTATATTAAGTATCTCGAAGATAAAAGTATATCCGTTGTGTATGGTCCTTATTCTTTTATCCCTATACATGGTTTATCCCACAGAAAATATTTTGCAATATATGAAGTAATTACTACATACTATTTTAAATTTAGGAGAAGAAATAAAGAATTTTTAAATGTACTGGGATTTAATTTTGGGTTCAGGACTGAAGACGGGAAAAAAGTAGGCGGATTTAATACTACACGCCCTAGATGGTCAGACGGATGGATGGCAATGACTTTGCAGGAACTGGGGAAAATAAAATTTGTAAAAACTGAAGGAACCCGTGTATGGACAACATCAAGAAGAATTAATGCTGATGGAAGTCTGATAAGAGCTTTTGTTAAGAGAGTAAAAAAAGAGGCACCTACTCTATCAGAAAAAAAAGTAAATTTAAATTGAGCTAATAAAAAGTAATTTTCCTGCAATCTGATTTTTGAATGTACAGATTTTGAGAACTATTGGGGAAGTCGGATGGATGCAAGAAGGCTTATGGTAGACGGCTCAATATGGGGAGCAGTAAAAAAAGATTTAAAAAGAAGTTACAAGAATTTATGAATACATGTTTCCACAGCAGCCAAAACTTGATTAGGGATATTAACCTTTAGCTCTTTTTGCTCCGTAAAAAATCAGAAGCGTTCCTATAAAAACTATCACAACACCGATAATTTCCGCAAATCCGAATACATCCGATAAATGCAGGCCGTTTTGAGGAGTAGCTCTTAACAATACTACATCATTTAAGTCTGTCGGCATAGGCATAATAATAAGCGCAAACCCGGCAACATTCAAAATTATTCCGATAATAATTGAAATAATTTTTGAAAGTCTCCTTTTAATTACATATTTAAAAGCTTCGTCGCTATCAACGTAATTATCTTCAAGCAATAAAATAAACTCGTCCAAAGCTTCAGGATTTCTTTCGCCTGATTTAATTTGTACATCTTCAAACGACTTCAGTCTTTCCTCTATCTGAGTCTTTGCAGCGGGAATAGGATTCTTCATTTAATTAGATTGATGCAATTTAACAGAATAATCGAATATATAAAATGTTATTTAACGAACATTTGTACATTTATCATACCATTAAAAGTATTGAATTTTCAATCTAAAAATTTTAGGTTTACCAAACAATTTTTTTATGAAAAAGTACTTACACTATTTTCTTCTACCCTTATTATTCATCTACTCAATTTCATTCAGCCAGGGCTTAAACAGTATTGCTACTGCCGATGGTGTGACTGTAATTGCAGTCGGAGATAACGGTAATATTCTGCGTTCTTCAAACGGAGGAACAACCTGGTCAAAAAATACAGTGCCCGGTTACAATTTTAAATCTGTTGCAGCATACGATAGTACTGTATGGGCTGCCACCGATAACGGAAAAATTTTCAGAAGTAAGCCCGGTAACACACCTTACACTATAATAAATGTCAGCGCAGTCTCAATCAATTCCGTTTGCGCGATTGATAATCTGACAGCATGGACAGCCGGTAACAATGGAGAAGTATACAGAACAACAAACTACGGCGCTAACTGGGAACTACGAAATTCAGGAATTCCTGCCGGAGTAACATTAAATTCAGTCAGCTTCAAAGATGCTTTAAATGGTATAGTTGTAGGTAACGGCGGTGTAGTTTATATGACTAACAACGGCGGTACAACATGGACATTGACAAGCGTACCCACTACACGAAATCTTCTGAAAGCAAAATACTTTGCAGCAGGTATTTGTGTTGTAGGTGAGTATGGTATTACATTAATGAAATCCGGGGCAGGAAGCTTTGCTTCTGTTAATATGAGAATTCAAACTGATGTAAGAGGCGTGACAGGTATGGACTTCGATAATATAAGAGTATGCGGCGGCGGCGGATTCATCAGAAGTAATTCAGGTTCAAATGCCAAGTTTTTGAAATTTGAAGTTAATCCTATGATGGGAAACCTCACTGATATTTTATATGTAAACGAAACAACAGGTTTTGCTGTCAGCAGCATAACCGATGCAATTATCAAAACAACAAATTCAGGAGCAAACTGGAATTTCACAGCAGGCGCTTCTGCAGCTTATACATGGAGCGTTAAGCTTAATGCAACAAACAGTATCGGCAATATTCTTTGCCCGCATCCGACTAAAAGAGATGAAATGTTTGTAGTATACGGCACTAAAGTTTATGTAAGCAGAAACCGCGGAGATAACTGGACTCAGGTTGCAACTATAACAGGAACAGGTATTCCTACCAGCGGAAGAGCTCATTCCTTTTATGTTAATCCTATCGACACAAATATCATGGTAGCTGCAATTGCAGGAAGCCCGACTGATTGTGTAGTGAAATCTACAAATTATGGTTTAACGTGGTCTGTATCTTTTGCAAAAAATTTCAGTTCTTACGGTCAGCCTTTAGAGCAGGATCAGAATAATCCAAGTGTTTATTATTTTGTACCTGATGGCGGAGGCTTTTATAAATCAACCGATTACGGAACAACATTCAATCTTATCAGTTCATTTGCTTTTGTAAGCCCGTGTGATATTGCAGTGATGTACGACAGCGCAAATGTTTTATATGTTGGTGAAAGCAGTTCATCGAGAATTTATAAATCTACGGATTCCGGATTGAACTGGTCTCTCAAAATGACTTATAGCGGAAGTGAAATACCATCAATTGCAAACAGCGTATTCGATAAATCCATTGCCTACGCAACTACATTTTCAACTCCTGTATATAAAACTACAAACTTCGGTGATAACTGGGCATCAGTATTTACAATGAGCGGTTCAGGCTGGGGCTCTGATATCTGCCGTGAAGATCCGAACGTTTATCTTACAGGTACATACAGCGGTTCAACCGGCTACACAACTACAAACGGAGGAACATCATTTCAGACGAGTACAATTACATCCGGTTCAGGCGCAGGTATTATAGTTATGGAAAAAGGATATATGCTTGCCCAGCAGACAAGCAACCTTTTAAAATTATCCGTTGCTTATTCGGTGGTTACAAGTGTTGAAGAGACAATAATTTCTTCAAACGTACCGACAAAGTTTAATCTATATCAGAACTATCCTAATCCTTTTAACCCAAGCACGAATATTAAATTCGATCTGGTAAGAAACGGAAACGTAAAACTAAAAGTATATAATGAAATAGGAAAAGAAGTTGCAGTATTGCTGGATGCAGTGAGAAATGCAGGAAGCTACGAAGTAAAATTCGATGCAGCTAATTTAGGCTCAGGAGTATATTTTTATAAGCTGGAGACCGATAATTCTTCTGTTACCAAGAAAATGCTTTTAGTTAAATAATTTTTTAAGTTATAAAATTTTACTGCCGGTGGTATTGAAAAATGCCATCGGCTTTTTATTTGAATAGAAAGGTTCACCAATTTAATGCCGGCTAAAAGAAAAGTATTAGCAATCGTAGGTCCCACTGCATCAGGAAAAACAAAACTCGCAATCAAAACTGCAAAGTCTCTTGAGGGAGAAATAATCTCTGCAGACTCGCGGCAGAATTATAAACACATCCCAATATCTACTGCAACTCCATCCATTGAAGAAAGACAGGGAATTGTGCATCATTATCTTCAGGAACTAAATCTTACGGAAAAATTTACGGCAGGGGAGTTCGGGAAATCTGCAAGAATAAAAATAGATGAAATCTTCGATAGAGAAAAAATTCATGTAATTTGCGGAGGAAGCGGGCTTTATATAAAATCTTTAATTGACGGTTTTTTTGAAGAAGAAGTGCAGGATGAAAACAGCAGAAAAAATCTTTATCAGCTTTTAAAGGATAAAGGTAAAGATTTTATTTATAACGAGCTGCAGGAAATAGATAAAATAGCTGCCTCTACAATGCTGCCTTCTAATACACGTAGGATTATCCGTGCCCTTGAAGTATATTTTGCCAGCGGTAAAAAAATGTCGGAGCTTCAAAAGCAAAAAATAGAAATCAATTTCAGAACTGTACAAGTAGGCTTATATCTTGAGAGGAAGTTTTTATATGAGAGAATAAATAAAAGAGTTGAAGATATGATAGAAGAAGGATTAGTAGATGAAGTAGAGCGTCTGAAGAGCAATGGTTACGACTGGCGTACATACAATTCATTGAACACAGTAGGTATAAAAGAGGTTTTCGGCTATCTGGAAGGGCAGTTAGACTATAAAGACATGGTTGAGCTTATAAAGCAAAACACACGCCGGTATGCAAAGCGGCAGATGACGTGGTTCAAAGCCGATAACAGAATATTATGGCTTGAAGTAACTGAAGACAAACCGCTGGAAGAGCTTACAAAGGAAACTTTATATTTGTTTAAAAACAATTAGTTCCGAGTCAAATTCCTCATTTCTCCGTATTATTTCTCCATATCCTTTTCCATTCTGAAACTTTTTAAAACTATTCCGTAGAACAAAAGAAAAATCATTTGTGCTTCTCTCGAGCCCCCTCGCATTTAATAACCTTAAAAAAAAGGCATGAAAAATATTTATTGCTTAAGCTGTAAAAAGCCTTACTCCATTATTGCTATATTATTTATTCTTGCAATATTTTTTTCGAATGCGTCATACTCGCAGCCACAAAGTTTATCACCAACCTCTCCATCAATTGACGGCAAAATAAATGAAGCAGAATGGTCCGATGCAAAAGTTTTCACGAATTTTTTCGTTACAATCCCTAAAACTGACGAAAAATTTTATGACAGCACCATTGTATATATGAAGCAGGAAAAAGATGCGCTTTGCTTTGCAATTAAATACTGGCCGAAGGGAAAGGTAATATCTAAATCATTAATCAGAGATCAGAGCACAGAAGAAGAAAACGAATTTTTTATTTTATTAGATTTAGAAAATAAAAGACAGAACGGATATATATTTGTATTTAGCTTTCTCAACAATCAGCGTGATATGCAGGTATACAATGTGAACAATAAATCATCAAACTGGGACTGGGTATGGTATGTGAAGTCAACTGTTTTTAAAGAAGCAAAGAACGGTGAACCGGGATATATAGAAAGCGAAGTAAGAATTCCTGTTGATAAGCTTCAGAATAAAAATGAAAAGCAAATCGGCGTAGATATGCAGCTCTTTTCATATAAACCCGATGGCAGTTATTACTACTACAATTTACTTCCCGAAGCAGAATTACTTTCCTTAAAAAATCTATATAAGTTCGATTTAAAATATCCATTTGCTGAAAGGCTTAACATAAGCTTTAATGCTACTCCATATTTAGTTG